>NZ_FNCE01000004.1:157576-211990 GCF_900100655.1 Limimonas halophila | reverse complement strand
CACCTGATCGCACTTGTTCAGATAAACGACCAGCGCCGGAACACCCACCTGGCGCGCCAGCAAAATGTGCTCGCGCGTCTGCGGCATCGCACCGTCCGCGGCCGACACCACAAGAATCGCGCCGTCCATCTGCGCCGCGCCCGTGATCATGTTCTTCACGTAGTCCGCGTGACCCGGACAGTCGACGTGCGCATAGTGCCGGTTCTCCGTGGAATACTCCACGTGCGCCGTCGAAATCGTGATCCCGCGCTCTTTCTCCTCCGGCGCCTTGTCGATCTTGTCGAACGCCTGGTAGTCCGCACTACCCTGCTCCGACAAAATCCGCGTCATCGCCGCCGTCAACGTCGTCTTCCCATGGTCAACGTGACCAATCGTCCCAATGTTGACGTGCGGCTTGTCCCTCTCAAACTGCGACTTCGCCATGGCGGTCGTCCTGCTTTGAATGACATTCGGCGCCGCGGGGTGCGCGGCACGGCCCGGTCGCGGGCACTGGGGCTGGCGGCGCGCACGGCGCATCCGGGCATCGGCTGCGGCGCATGGAGCGGGTGATGGGAATCGAACCCACGCGCCCAGCTTGGAAGGCTGGTGCTCTAACCACTGAGCTACACCCGCCGATGCCGTCGCGCCGCGTGCGCGCTCGTTTTGGTCGTCGGTGCTCGTCGTCAGTCCGTCTCAGGAACGCGGGAAAGTGGTGGAGGGGGTAGGATTCGAACCCACGAAGGCGAATGCCAGCGGATTTACAGTCCGCCCCCTTTGGCCGCTTGGGTACCCCTCCACGGGCACGGGTTCCCGACGCCCAACACGGTATCCGCCGCATAGACTGATTCGACGGGCCGTGTCAACGCAGCGCAGCGATCCGAGCGTGTCGCGAAATCCGGCGGCTTCGGCGGCGTGGGGACGCCGCTTGCGCCAGCGCATGCGGACGTTCACAACGTGGCGCCTGTCATGGCCAAACGCAAGTCCGCACCGACCAAGCAGCGCCGCGGCGCGCCCGACCGGGTGTGGCTCTACGGCGGCCACGCCGTGCTGGCCGCGCTCGCCAACCCCGCGCGCACCTGCGAGCGGCTCGTGCTGGCGGCGGAATCCCGGACGCGCTGGGCGGATGCGGTTGCGCACGCCGGCAATGCGCGCCCGGCCGGCGCGCTGAGTCTTCCCGACCCGGAGTTCCCCGAGCGGCGCGAGCTGGCGCGCCTGTTGCCCGAAGGCGCGGTCCACCAGGACATTGCCGCGCGGGTCGCCCCGCTCACGCAACCGGCCCTGGCCGACGTGGTGGACGGGCTGCCGGCCGAAACGCGGGCGGCGGTGGTGTTGCTCGACCACGTCACCGACCCGCAGAACGTGGGCGCGGTCCTGCGTTCGGCGGCGGCCTTCGGCGCGGCGGCGGTGGTGACCACCCAGCGCAACGCACCGCCGGAGACGGGCGCGCTGGCCAAGGCGGCCTCCGGCGCGCTGGAGCACGTTGCCATGCCGCGCGAGGTCAACCTCGCCCGTTCGATCACGGAGCTGCAGGACGCCGGGTTTCACCTGCTGGGCCTGGCGGGCGACGCGGCGGCGGATCTGCCCGCCGAAGCCGGGGAGACGCGGACGGGCCTGGTCATGGGCGCCGAGGGCACGGGCTTGCGCCGGTTGACACGCGAGCGCGTGGACCAGCTGGTGCGCATTCCGGCCCACGGCCCCCTGCCCGACCTCAACGTGTCGAACGCCGCGGCGATCGCCCTGTACGAAGTCATCGGCCGGCCCGGCAACACAGCACCGCCGGACGCCTGAGCCGGCCCATCAGGACCCGTTCATGGCGCCGGCTCGGCTGACGTTGTGGCGGCGCATCAGCTTGTAAACGGTGACGCGGGAAACGCCCAGCCGCTCGGCCGTGCGCGTGACGTTGCCGCCGGTTTCGGCGAGCGCGGCCTGCAGGCACGCGGCTTCGTCGGTTGGCGGTGGCCCGTCAGCTCCAGCCGCGACCCCGTTGCCGCTCGCCGCCGCATGGCCGGGCGCGCCGAGCGAACGGCCACCGCCATTTCCGGTGCCGTTCCAGTACGGCTGAATGTCCTCGGCGTGCAGCGTCTGCGCGTCCGCCATGACCAGGGCGCGGCGCAGCGTGCTGATCAGTTCGCGCACGTTGCCGGGCCAGGTGTGCTGCATCAGCGCATCTACGGCGTCCGGGGCGAGATGGCGCTCGCCCAGCTGCATCTCGCGCGCCAGGCGGTCGGTGAAGTAGCGCGCCAGCTGCGGGATGTCCTCGGGACGCTCGCGCAGCGCGGGGATGCAGATGCGCAGCACGTCGAGGCGGTAGAAGAGGTCCTCGCGGAAACGGCCCTCGGCGACGGCGCGCTCCAGGTCGACGTTGGTCGCCGCGACCACCCGGCAGTCAACGCGAATGCTGCTGTTGCCGCCCACGCGCTGAATCACGCCGTTTTGCAGGAACCGCAGCAGGTGCGCCTGGAGATCCAGCGGCAGGTCACCGATTTCGTCCAGGAAGAGGGTACCGCCGTTGGCTTCCTCCACCCGGCCGATGCGCTGCGACACCGCCCCGGTGAACGCCCCCTTCTCGTGGCCGAACAGCTCCGCCGACACCAGTTCGCTCGGCAGCCCGCCGCAGTTGACGGCGACGAACGGGCCCTCGGCCGCTGCGGAGCGCTCATGGATGGCGAGTGCGGCCAACTCCTTGCCGGTGCCGCTCTCGCCGGTGACCAGGACCGGCGCGTCGCACCGCGCGCAGCGGCGGATGGTGTCGAACACCTGCCGCATGGCTGGCCCGGACCCCACCATGTGGGCGTCCTCCGGGCCATCCGGCGCGGCGTGCGCGTCTGCCGCACCCGACCCCGCCGTTGCCGCCGCCAGGTGCGCCTCCACCGTCGTGAGCACGGCCGGATGCTCGTGCACGACGGTGAGCACCAAGTCGGCCAGCCGGTCCATCCCGAGCGCTTTGAGGCGTGACCGCGAAACCGTCACGCGTACCACCCTGTGCCGTGGTTCCCATGGCGTGTGGGGCGGCCGTCCCGGTCCGTGCCGGCTGCCGCCTCGTCCATGGGAACGATCATAGGTGCAAGCGCCAGCGGCCAGCCACGGTGGACAGGCGGTAGCAGGGCGCCACGAACGGACCAAAACCCGGTCGAGGGGATGAGGCGGCTTGCACCCACGGGCCACGCGGCTACCGCCTCCTGCGGATCATCCGAATGCCACGCAAATCCGTCTGGTTAACAACGGCAAACACTGCCCGGTAAACGGGGTTTACGATTCCGACCGGCGGGCAACCCCCGGCGCACCGGCATGCGCGGGGCCCGGATGCGCGTCCCCCATTTGCTGGCGCCGCCGCTCGCGGTCGCGCATCGCCTCCTCCAGCGTGCGCAACCGCTGGCACAGGTACGGGCTGACAAGCACGGTATCGCGGTGCCGGTCGCCCCTGCGGTCCTGCATCTCGCTCATGCCGGTACGTGCCCCCTCGTACACAGCCTCTGTTAAGCCCGGCCCGGCTCTCGCAAGAGTCGTGCCGGGTCATCGGCGCAGCCGTGCCGAAGGGGACGGGCCGTTCAGAAGACCTGGAACTGGATGGGCACGCGGACCAGCAGGCGCACGTCGGGGGCTTCCTCGGTCACGCCCGCCTGGATGTTGACGTTGATCGCGGTGCTCTCACTGGCTTGGTAGTTCGTCCCGAGGGTCAGCGAGCCGACCTGGAGCGATTCCGACGTCTGGGACTGCTGGTTGACCTCGGTGTCGGTCTGGCGGATGAAATCGTGCTGATAGCCGAGCGAGAGCGAGGTCCGCTGGTTCAGGCCGAAGGCCATGCCGAAGCCCAGGCGGACGGTGTCGCCGGGGTCCACCTCCCCGATCGTCGTTTGTCCGCCCTGCTGGCCCTGCTGATTCCCGAAGGTTTCGTTGACGTCGCGCTCGAAATTGAACAGGTAGCCGACGTTGCCGTAGAAAACCACGGGGTCGGAGGGAACCAGCATCGTCAGGCTGGGCTCGACCGCCCAGAAGCCCGAGCCCGTGGTCGGCTCCGTCTCCACGCCGTTGGCGTCGCGCGGGACCTCGAACGGGCCTTCACCCGTGGTGCTCTTCACCCGCAGGTTGGCGACCGTTACGGGCAGGAAGCCGGTTCCGGAGGTGAGCTGGTAGTGGCCGGCGAACTCGATGTCGCCCAGATCGCCTTGGCTCAGATTGCTCGTCGTCACGGTTTCCGAGTTCTGCTCCACGACGGTGTTGGTCTGTTCCTCGTCGCGGTAGACGAAAGGGACCTTGACCTCGACCTCGAAGCGGCTGGTGACACCGTAGCGGGCGGTGATGGAACTTGTGATGGCGTTGCGGTCCACCTCGGTCGCCTCGATGACGCCCAGGAAAGCCGTGTCGATGATCTGCACGCCGTTGGCGATGAAGCGCGAGACGTTGTCGTTCTGGAACTCCACCGACGGCTCGATGACCAGCGCCCCGGGCGAGGTCAGGACGCCGCCGCGCTCCCGGATGGTGGGCACGTCGGGCCGCTTTTCCTGTCCGGACTGACCGCCGGTCTGGCCCGCGGCCTGTTGGCTGGCCCCGTTGGTGGCCTGGGCAAGCTGGCGGTCGCCGGGCGCCGGATCCAGATCGAGGCTGTCCCGGAAGCCCGGTGCGACCATCTCCCGCCAGGACAGCTCGTGGTTCAACGCCAAGCGGCTGGCGGTGTCGCCGCTTTGCGCCGCCGCGGGTGCGGTGAGGATCGTCGTGGCGAGCAGGGCCACAACACTCGTGTGCGCAGCCGTCGTCCCCCCGATCATAAGCCCTCCTGGTGCAATCTTGCGCTCCTGCCGTCGCGGCCCACCGACGCGTGCGCGGCACGGCCAGTCTTTTTCACCCGAATTTTGAAAAGCGTGCCCGTCACCGAGACCGTGGTCAATTCGCCTCGAAAGGGGTACGAAGCCTCGGGCGAGCCCGCGCGGCGGGCGCGGACGTCAGCGCGTGACGCGGACGGTCAGGGAGGCGCGATTGCCGGTGCGCCTGGACGATTGCGCCGATTGGCCGCTTTTCACCGGCCCCAGTTCGTCCCAGAGGACGACCGCCACGGCCGTCCCGTCGGGCGCGAGGTTGGGCGCGACCGGCCGCGCAATCGGGCTGCCTGCCCGGCTTGCGCGCAATTCCGACGCCGTGAGGCGCTCCGGGCCGGCTTCCATGCCGGCCAGGGACAAGCTCTCGCCGTCCCCGGCGGAGGCGGGACCGGGGACAGCGAGCCCCCCGATGAACACGGCGGCCGCCAGCACCCCCGGCCGGGGCGCACGCAGGCCCGCGCAAGCACGCCGGATGCCGGGGAATGTGGTGGGCCGCCACGGCTGCATGGCTCGCTCACCGCAACCGCATCTGGGCCACGGCGTCAGCGATGCGTGCCGCCTGGCGCGATACGTTGAAGTCGGCCATCCGCTGCTTGAAGTTCATGACGCGGATCGTCGTCTCGACGTTTGTGCTGATCGTGCGGTTGTCCGCCGTGTTCTGGACGAGCGCGCCGACATGCTCGTCGGTGACATTCTGCACGATCCGCGTGCTGCCGTCGCCGAGCTGCGCGACCGCCCCCGATCCGGTTTCCTCGACCTCGAGCGAGGAGGGCAGCGATTCCGCGACCTTCGCGGCAGCCTGCTGGATGGTCTGCTCGCCGGTCGGCGTCCCCGATCCGGCTGACGACCCCGCCGCGCCCGTGCCGGTGGCGCCAGTATCGCCCGATCCGGGCGAAGGCGTTGTTCCTCCGCTCGGCGCCGTTCCGGTTTCGCCGGCGGTCGGCGTGGTTCCGGCGACATCGGTGGGCTGCGTGGCCGTCCCGGTGCCGCCGGCGGACGCCGACCCCGAGCCCCCGGCGGGCGTCGAACCGCCGGCCGTGGGCGTCGACGGTGTCGGCGATGACGGCGTCGATGGTGTCGATGGCGAGGTCGAGGGGGATGTGCCCGGCGACGAGGGCGTGTCCGTCGACGGATTGGTGGCGCCCGTCGTGCCCGAGGCGACATCCGTGGAACCGCTCGCGCCCGTGGTCGGGCTCGTGGTTCCGGAGGCGCCGGGTGTGGGCGACGTCGGGCTGGTTGTGGTCCCGCCGCTGCCGCCCGTGGCGTCGCTCGCCGTGTCGCCCGACTGGGCGGCGCCGCCGGTTGCCTCGCTCACCCGGTCCTGGATGCCGGAAACGGCGTCCTGAACGGACTCCTGAACCTCGCTCACCTGGCTTTCCACCTGCGACACCGTTTTCTGCACCTGCCCTTGCACGTCGCGCGAGATCTGTGTGGACAAGCCGCCGAGTTCCTGCCCGTTTTCAGCCACGGTGGTGGTCACGTTCACCGAGAACTCGAATTCAAGGCCCCCCACCTTCATGCCCGCGCGGTGGCCGGACAGCTCCCGCGGGGACATCGGGTCCAGCCCGTTGAAAGCGTCGTCCGGCGCGGCGGCGTGCGCGGCCGGCCCCGCGATGACGGCGGCCATAACAGCCGTCGCCGCGAGCCGGGTTCTGCGGGGAAGTCGGCGGCCGCGAGGCCGCACGAACGTGGTTGCCATGGCACGCATTCCATCCTCCTGGCCGCCGGTCTGGGGCCGGCCGGCGTTAGAACTCGTTGCGCCCCGGATGCAGCAGCGAGAAGGTCGACAGCCCGTACCGGTCCACCGTGGACTGGTACGGGGTCTTGGGCCGCAGCCGCCACTCCGTGACGCGGTTGAAATGCTTGCGCGCGAGCTTCACGTCGTCGCGGACGACGAAGGTCACGCCGTTCCAGATCTCCTTGAAGCGGGCGTGGGTCAGCGTCCTCAGCCCGAGCGCCGGGTCGCCGACCAGCACGTCGTCCTCGCGAACGCCCTTCACCACGACGAAGTGCCGGTAGCCCTTGGTGGTGACGAGCGTGATCGCGGGCACGCCGATGTCGCGGAGCTGGGACAGCGACATGCGGAAGCCGTCCGCATTCAGGCCGCGCGACTTGAGATAGGCCTTCATGTCCAGCAGCGAGAAGCCGTGCTCACGGATCGCTTCGCGGTCGCCGCTGCGGAACATCTGCTTGAACGCCTGGCGCTCGTCGGTCGGCCGGTCGTAGTGGTAGGTCAAGAGGGTCGCGATCGCCGCCGAGCCGCAGCTGTAGTCGTATTGCTGCGGAACGACGTTCTTGAACTTGGCCTCCTTCCAGCTCGTGACCTGCTTGGTAACCGAAAGCCCGCTGCCGGTGACGATCCGCACCCCGCCCGCTTGCGCTCCGTTGAGCGCAGTGGCGACGAGGCCGAACGCCACGATGGCGGCTGCCGTTATGCTGCCCTTCATGCTTGCCGCGCCCCGCATGCGCTGTCCCGGTCCGGTCTCCGGTCCGTCACTGGAGGTGGATGTTGTAGCTCGCGCTGTAGTTCATGTTCACGAAGTCGCCGGTGTTCGACATCACCGAGGTCGTTCCGCGCGTGTTGTCGATGGTCGTGTCCCCGATGCTGCCGCTGACCGACACACCGCCGATGTTGACTTTCTCGTTGTTGAGGTTCTGACCGAGCTGGTCGGTGAGGTTGCGCTGGTCGAGCGCGATGGGACCGCTGTCGGCGCGCCCCGTCGAGGCCGCCATTTCGCCGGTCTTCATCTCGGTCAGCCCGGCGAAGGTGCTGTCCGCGTCGCCTGCCTGGACCGGACCGGACGCGGCGGCGAGCCCCGTTCCGACGGCCAGCGCCCAGGCCCATAACGCCACACGAATCATCCCGCACGTCCTCCTTTGATCTGGTTCGGCGGAAAGCCGGCGGGGCCGGAAACGCCCCGCCGGTCCACCGATGGGTCGCCGCGGTTACTGGCCCGGCGTGTTGTTGAAGGAGGTGTGGGCGTTGATGTTGACGCTCTGCGTCATGTTGTTGCCCACGCCGGTGTTGACGTTCTGGGCCTGCACGCCGCGCAGGTTGCTCATGCTGATCGAGCTGACGCTGCCGGAGCGCAGGACGCTGGTCTGGTCGCCGCCGTTGGCACCACCGTTGCTGGCATTGCTGGCGGTTTGCCGGTTGCTGGCACTGCCGTCGCCGCCGTTGCCGCTGGCACTGGCGTTGGTGTCGCCCGCACCCGACCCGGCACTGGCGAAGCCGCTGTTGCTGCCGCCGTCGCCGCCGACACCGGCCGTGCCGTCGCCGCTGCTGGCGTTGCCGCCGGACTGGCTTTGATCGGCGTTGACGTCGGAATCCGCGTCCGCCTGGGCGTTGGACGGGGCCGAGTTGGAGCCGCCGTTCACGCCCTGGTCGGCGCGCGCGACGGAGTCAGAACCGGGACTGGAATCCGCGCCGGACCCGCTCTTGGCGTTGCCGTTGCCACCGGGGCTGGCGGTCGCGCCGCCGCCACGGCCGGTCGCCGTGTCGTTGGCACTGGCCCGATCACGGTTGCCGCCCCCGCGCGCGTTCGCTGTGTCGTTGCTGCCGCCAGTGGCGTTCCCGTTGGCGTTGGCGGTCGAGGTGGTCGGGCTTTGGTTGTGGGCCGTGGAATCGCTGTCCGCGTTGCCGTTGGACCGGGCGGTGGAGTTCGGATCCTGCCCACCCTTGGTGTAGCTGGCCGACTTGCTGCCCGACTGGGTGTACTGCTTGCCGGACGCGTCGCCCTCGTTGCCGTCCTTGATCTTGTTGCCGCCGGTCGCGTCGGCGCTGGCCTCGCCGTAGTCGCCGTCGCCGGCGTCCTGCTCCAGATCGGTCTCGCTTTCGGCCTTGGACGAGACATCGCCCTTGATGTCGTTGCTGGCGTCACCGCCCTCGCCGTCGTTGTAGGCCTTGTTCCCGGCGGACTGCGAGGCGTAGCCGCCGTCGCCGCCGGTGCCGCCGACGTAGAGGCTCAGCCCGCCGTTGGTCTGCTGAAGGTCCGTCTCGTTGACCATCTTCACGTTGGTCATGCCGGACAGGTTCAGGCTGTTGCTGTTGCCGACGACATTGGCGCTGCCCGACGACTTGTAGTTCTCCAGGTGGTTGTTCTCGTGCCCGTCGTT
The DNA here is from genome assembly GCF_900100655.1 of Limimonas halophila. Classification (NCBI taxonomy): domain Bacteria; kingdom Pseudomonadati; phylum Pseudomonadota; class Alphaproteobacteria; order Rhodospirillales; family Rhodovibrionaceae; genus Limimonas; species Limimonas halophila. The sequence continues at coordinate 203,081 of NZ_FNCE01000004.1, read as the reverse complement.
GGAGCGGTTGCCGTCGGTGTTGTTGTTGCCGGAAATGCGGTTGTTGCGGTCGTCGCCGTTGTTGTTGTTGGAATTGGTGGTGTTGCCGACGTTCTCGGTGTTGCCGCGATTGTCGCCGTTCGCGCGGTCGATATCCGTGTTCCCGCGATTGTTCCCGTTCGCGCGGTCGATATCCGTGTTCCCGCGATTGTTCCCGTTCGCGCGGTTGTTGGAATCCGCGGTGTTGCCCACGTTCTCCGTGTTCCCGCGGTTGTTCCCGTTGGCACGGTCGACGTCCGTGTTCCCGCGGTTGTTGCCGTTGTTGTTGCGGCTGTTGCGCAGACTGGTGCTGCTGTCCGTCTCAACGTTCTGGCTGTTGGTCAGGCCGACGTTGTCGCGGCCGCTGTTGGCGTCGTTGCCGTTGCCGCTGTTGTTGGCGTTCTTGGCGTTGTCGCGGACGATGTTCTCGTCGCCCTGACCGCCGAACGGCGGCGGAAAGGGCCCGTTAACCTCGGCATTTGCCGCCATGGGCCCGGTTACGCCGAGCGCGAAGGCCGCGACACCGGCCAGAAGAAGACTGCGATACTGCATGGCACTAGGCTCCGTTTTGCTTTGCCTGCGGTGTGGCGGGCTCACCAACCCCCGCCGTGCGACCGCGCCGCCCGGTCGGTGCGCTGGGCGCTTTCCGACTGTCGCGGCGCGGCGTCAGGCCCTTGAAAGCAAAATGGATGCCAACAATGAGAAAGGATCTAAAAATCTGAGAAATCTTATTTTTTTGGAACTTCGGCGCCCTGAAGTGCGTTGTCGTTTACGTGTTCTTAAGCCTTTACAGCGTAAACGCCGTAAACAGCAGCCGCCCGGCGGGCGCCGCCGCCCGCGGGGTTGTCGGGCACCGGCCCCGTGCTATCGTGCGCGCGGTAGTCTTGAGAGCGAACATCCCAGGTTAGGAACGGGCCCGGCCAAGGAGGACGCATGCACGGCGCGGACGACATGCACGGTGCAAACGAGGGGGGCGGTGTTCACGCCGCGCCCAACACGCTCGAACCCTACTGGATGCCCTTCACCTGGAACCGGCGGTTCAAGCAGGCCCCCAAGCTGGTCGCCGGCGCGGACGGCATGCACTACCGCACGCCCGAGGGCGGCGCCGTACTGGACTCCATGGCCGGGCTGTGGTGCGTGAACGCGGGCCACAACCGCGAGCGCATCACCACGGCGATCCAACAGGCCGCGGCGGAGATGGATTACGCCGCTTCCTTCCAGTACAGCCACCCGGCGGCGTTCCAGCTCGCCAACCAGTTGACGGCGATGGCGCCGCACGGCGCGTTCGACCACGCCTTTTTCACCAACTCCGGCTCGGAATCCGTGGACAGCGCGCTCAAGATCGCGCTGGCCTACCACCGCGCCAACGGCGAGCCGCAGCGCCGCCGCCTGATCGGGCGCGAGCGCGGCTACCACGGCGTCAACTTCGGCGGCATCTCGGTGGGCGGCATCGTCAACAACCGCCGCACCTTCACGCAGCTGCCCGACGTCGACCACCTGCCCCACACCCACGACCTCGAGCACCAGGCGTTCTCGCGCGGCCAGCCCGAGTGGGGCGCGCACCTCGCCGACGACCTGGAGCGGCTGTGCGCGCTGCACGGGCCGGAGACGATCGCCGCCGTGATCGTGGAGCCGGTGGCGGGCTCGACCGGCGTGCTGGTGCCGCCGAAGGGCTACCTGCAGCGCCTGCGCGAGATCTGCGACAAGCACGGCATCCTGCTGATCTTCGACGAGGTCATCACCGGCTTCGGGCGGCTTGGCAGCAGCTTCGCCGCCGAGCACTTCGGCGTGACGCCGGACCTCATCACGCTCGCCAAGGGGATCAGCAACGCCGCCGTGCCCATGGGCGCGGTGCTCTGCCGCCAGGGCATCTACGACGCCCTCATGGCCGACGCCGAGCGCCAGGGCGGCACGATCGAGTTCTTCCACGGCTACACCTTCGGCGGCCACCCGCTGGCATGCGCCGCCGCGCTGGCAACGCTGGAGGTCTACAAGGAAGAGGACCTCTTCGCCCGCGCCGCCGCGATGGCGCCCGTGCTGGAGGAGTTGGTCCACGCCTTCGACGATCACCCCAGGGTGAGCGACGTGCGCAACCTGGGCATGATGGCGGCGATCGACCTGAAGCCCTGGCCGGGCCGGCCCGGCGAACTGGGCTACGAGCTGTTCGCGCGCTGCTTCGACAAGGGCGTCCTGGTGCGCCTCGCCGGCGACACCATCGAGCTGTCGCCGCCCCTGATCGCCGAGCGGCATCATCTGGAGACGATCACGGCGACGATCCGCGAGACGCTGGACGAGATCGCCTGACCCGGAACCGGGAGGAGCGCGTCATGCGCATCGGTGTGCCCAAGGAGACGAAGGTCCACGAGTACCGTGTCGGCCTCGTGCCCGCCGGGGTGCGCGAGCTGGTCCACCACGGCCACACCGTCTACGTGGAAAGCGGCGCCGGCGCGGGCATCGGCCTGAACGACGGCGAGTATCAGGCCGCCGGCGGCGAGATCGTAGCGGACGCGGACGCCGTCTTCGCCAACGCCGAGATGATCGTGAAGGTGAAGGAGCCGCAGCCGGCGGAGGTCGCCCGCCTGCGGCCCGACCACCTGCTGTTCACCTACCTCCACCTCGCCGCCGAGCCCGCGTTGACGCAGGGCCTGCGCGACAGTGGCTGCACCGCCATCGCCTACGAGACGGTCACCGACGCGCACGGGCGCCTGCCCCTGCTCGCGCCGATGAGCGAGGTGGCGGGGCGCATGGCGGTGCAGGTGGGCGCCCACTGCCTGGAAAAGGAGCGCGGCGGCAGCGGCATCCTGCTGGGCGGGGTTCCCGGCGTCCTGCCCGCCAACGTGGTCGTGCTGGGCGGCGGCGTGGCCGGGATGAACGCCGCGCGCATGGCGATGGGCATGCAGGCGAAGGTGTTCGTGGTGGACAAGAACATCGACCGCTTGAACGAGCTGGACATCGCCTTCGGCCGCGAGCTGGACACGCTCTACTCCACGGTCGACCACATCGAAAAGGCGGTGGCGAACGCCGATCTGGTGATCGGCTGCGTGCTGCTGCCCGGGGCCACCGCGCCCAAGCTGGTCTCGCGCGAGATGGTGCGGGCCATGCGCCCCGGCTCGGTGATGGTGGACGTCGCCATCGACCAGGGCGGCTGCTTCGAGACCTCGCGCCCCACCACGCACGCCGAGCCGACCTACGTGGACGAGGGCGTGGTGCACTACTGCGTCACCAACATGCCGGGCGCGGTGGCGCGCACCTCCACCTTCGCGCTCACCAACGCGACGATGCGTTTCGTCCTGGCGCTGGCCGACAAGGGCTACCGACAGGCCCTGCACGACGACCCGCACCTCATGGCCGGGCTGAACGTCGCGGACGGTAAGGTGACCAACCGGCCGGTGGCCGAAAGCCTGGACGCGCGCTATACCCCGCCGCAGGAGGTGCTGGGGATCTGATCCCCGCCAAGCCGACACAGCCACGACCGTCCGCAGAGCGCTCCCGGAGCATGCCCGCATGCACGAGATGAAGCAGTGGCGCGGCTACGGGTTCCGCGTAAACCCTTTCGTCTTCTTCGTCTCCGCCGGCCTCATCGTCGCCTTCGTCGCCTTCGGCACGATCTTCACGGGAGCCACCGCGCAGGCCGTGGACGCGATCCAGGCCACGATCGTCACCAAGCTCGGCTGGATCTACAGCCTCGTCGTGGGCGCGCTGCTGGTATTCGTGCTGGCCGTGCTCGCGGTGCCCAAGTTCCGGCGCCTGCGTCTCGGCCCGGCGGACTCGCGGCCCGAGTACACCTACTTCTCCTGGTTCGCCATGCTGTTCAGCGCGGGCATGGGCATCGGCCTGCTGTTCTACGGCGTCGCCGAACCCGTGCTGCATTACAGCAACCCGCCGCACACCCCCGGCGGCACCGCCGACGCGGCGCTGGAGGCGATGCGCCTGACCTTCTTCCACTGGGGCCTGCACGCCTGGGCCATCTACATCGTCGTCGGCATGGCGCTGGCGTTCTTCTCCTACCGCCACGACCTGCCGCTGACGATCCGCTCGGCCTTCTACCCCGTCCTGGGCGAGCGCATCTACGGCATCTACGGCGACCTCGTGGACGTCCTGGCCGTATTCGGGACGATGTTCGGCATCTCCACCTCGCTCGGCCTGGGCGTGATGCAGGTGAACGCCGGCCTGGCGGCGCTGGGGCTGGTTGCCGAGGACATCGTCAACCAGCTCCTGCTGATCGCCGGGATCACGGCCGTGGCGACGGTTTCGGTGATGAGCGGGCTGAACAAAGGCATCCGCCTGCTCTCGCGCTTCAACCTGATGGCCGGCCTGATCCTGCTCGGCTTCGTGCTCCTGATCGGCCCGACCTTCTTCATCGCCCGCGCCCTGGTGGGCGAGATCGGCGCCTACCTGGAGGATCTGGTCGGCCTGACGCTGCGCACCGACGCCTTCCACGGCATCGCCTGGCAGCGCGACTGGACGCTCTTCTACTGGGGCTGGTGGATTTCCTGGTCGCCCTTTGTGGGCATGTTCATCGCGCGCGTCTCGCGCGGGCGCACAGTGGGCGGATTCATCACCGGCGTGCTCCTGGTGCCGACGATGCTGACCTTCGTGTGGATGGCGGTGTTCGGCAACGCGGCGCTGCACGTGGAACTCTTCGGCACGGGCGGCATGGTGGCGGCGGTGAACGACAGCGTGCCCGGCGCCCTCTACGCCTTTCTGGACCGCCTGCCGCTGACGCCCATCAGCCAGGTGCTGGCGACGGTGGTGATCATGGGCTACTTCGTGACCTCCTCGGACTCTGGCTCGCTCATCATCGACATCCTGACCTCCGGCGGCGACCCGGACGCGCCGCTCGGCCAGCGGCTCTTCTGGGCGCTGACGGAGGGCGCGGTCGCGGCCACGCTGCTCGTCGCGGGGGGCTTGCAGGCGCTGCAGACCGCGGCGCTGACGACGGCGCTGCCGTTCTCCTTCGTCCTGGTGCTGATGATGGTGAGCCTGTGGCGCGGCCTGCGCGCCGACAGCGCCCCGGAAACCGACCACGTCAGCGCCCTGGCGCCGGCGCGCGCCCGGCCGCACGAGGCCCACGGCGCGGAGCCCGGCCACACCGCATCGCATGCGCACAACCCCGCGGGGGAGTGAAGTCATGTCCGTCGTGAGCGACCTCTGGGACCGGGTCAGCGGCCTGGTGTTGCCGGAGCCCGATCTCAGCGAAGCGGAAGCCAAGCAGCGCGCCGCCACGTTCATGCGCACCGTGGCCGAACCGGCCTTGCAGACGGTGCGCGAGGAACTGGCCGCGGCCGGCTACGACCCCACGATCGAACACCACGACGGCGAGGTGACGCTCATCGTCCCCGCCGACGACAGCTCCGGCTTCTGGTTCAAGGTCCAGGCGGAGGTGTTCCACAAGGTCGCCTTCGCCTTTCCGGCCTTCCACGGCAAGAAGCATCGCCCGCGCCACGTCCGCGTGACGCTGACCTCCCCCAGCCGGGTGCGCCGCCGCCGGCCGTCGCGGCTGGACCGCGAGACACTGGCGGAGATGTGCCGTACCTCCGCCCGCAAATGGCTGCACTGGTAAGCGGCGGTCGTCAGTCGCGCCGGAAGATGACCGAGGCCAGCCACCCCGCCAGCGCCGCGACCATCACCGCCAGGATGCCGTAGAGCGCGCCCCGATTGTGGGCGAACTGGAAGATCTCGGCCTCCAGCCCCGCCTTGCTGACGATCAGGGGCGTGGTCTGCGCGCTCACCACCTCGCCCTCGTCCAGCAGGTAGACCTCGACCTGATAGTGCCCCGTGGGCACGGTGGCGGGAAAGAAGAGCTCCGTGCGGAAGAGCGTCCGCCCCAGGAAGACGACGCGGCCCGCTTCGCGCGCGTAATGCCCCTTGCGCTGCTTGGCGCGGATCAGCCCTTCCTGCCACGCCACCAGCTCCGGCCCCGCCAGATCGCGTTCCTTCGGCCGCAGGTCCAGCTGCGACACGCCGATGCGGTTGCGCGAGCGCACGGCCGGCGTGGTGATCTGGTGCAGCGGGCCACTGGTGCTCACCGCGTAGAAAGTGGGCACGCCGGGGAAGGTCACCTTCGAGGTGTTCATCCAGATCCCGGCCACGCGGGATTTCCGGCGCATCGTGACCGTGTCCGACGGCCCCCGCACGACCACCACCACCTCGCCCGGCTCCTCAACGGCGCCGAACAGCAGCACGCGAGCCCCGGTGAAGCCGGTGGTGATGGCGAGAAGATGTTCGGACAGATCGGCGACCAGGGGCTGCGCACGCACGGGGGCCGGGCGGAGGCCGATGACGCACACCGCAACCGCACAAAGAACCCCGGCAAGCGCGCGCACTGTTCCTCCGTGGCCTTTCACCCCGGTCGCCGGTTCACGCCCGGTGGTGCGATCGTGTAGCACATGCGCCGTCCACCTCCAACGCGCCGGCGGACGCACGGCCCTGTACGTCCAGTGTGCCCGAAACCGCGAACGGGCGAAACGCTGGGTGCCGCCACTCAGGGCAGCAGGTCGCGCAGGCGGTAATACGCCATCGCCGCAACCAGCAGCGGCGTGCGCAGGCGCCGCCCGCCCGGAAACGGCGTGTGCGGCAGGCGCGCCATGACGTCGAAGCGCTCGGCCTGTCCGGCGACGGCCTCGGCCGCCAGCTTGCCCGCGACGCCCGTCAGGGCCACGCCGTGCCCCGAAAAGCCCTGGCAGCACAGCACGTTGCCCGTCACCCGCCCGAGGTCCGGCGTGCGCTCCGCGGTGATGGCGACGTAGCCGCCCCAGGTGTACTCGAAGCCCACGTCCGAAAGCGACGGAAACACGTGGCGCATGCGCGCGCCCAGGCTGGCCGCCAGGTCGCGCGGCGGGATGGTGGAATAGCTCACCCGCCCGCCGTACAGCAGCCGCCAGTCGGCGGACAGGCGGAAGTAGTCGAGCACGAAATTGCTGTCCGTCACGCCCGCGTTGGACGGCAGCAGCGCCAGCGCCCGCTCGCGCCCCAGCGGCGGCGTGGCGCCCATGTAGGTGCCTACCGGCATGATTGCCCGCCGAACGGCCGGCACCAGCTCGCCCAGATAGGCGTTGGCGCACAGGATCACATGGTCGGCACGCACGCAGCCGTCCGTGGTGTGGACGACCGCCGGCTCGCCGTACGTCAGGCTTTCGACGCGGCTTCCCTCGAAGATCCGCGCGCCGGCTTCCTCCGCCGCCCGCGCCAGCCCCAGGCAGTAATTCAGCGGGTGCAGGTGCAGGCTGCCGGAATCGTACAGCCCGCCCACGTAAGCGTCCGTCGCGACGTGGCGGCCGAGGCCGTCGCGGTCCACCAGCTCGGTGTCGGTGTAGCCGTAGGTTTGGGCCCAGTCCGCCTGCATCTGGCGCAGGTCGCGCAGGTGGCGCGGCTTGTTGGCGGCGTGGAACTGGCCGTCGCGCAGGTCGCACTGGATGCCGTGGCGGGCGACGCGCTCGCGGATGATGGCCTTGGACTCTTCCGCAATCGCCCATAGCCGCTTTGCGTCCTCTTCGCCCACCCAGCGGCGGATGGCGCTCATGTCGGCGGCGTAGGCCGACCCCGCCTGCCCGCCGTTGCGCCCCGACGCGCCCCAGCCGACGCGCTCGGCCTCCAGCACCACGACATCATACCCGCGCTCGGCCAGGTTCAGCGCCGCCGAGATCCCGGTGAAGCCGCCGCCGACGACGCACACGTCCGCCCGCGCCTCGCCGTCCAGCGTGGTGCGCTCGGGCGCGGCGTTCGCGGTGGCGGCGTAGTAGGAGGTCAGGCGGTCGATGGCGTCCGTCACCGTGGCACCCCGAAGCTGGAACCCGCCGGTATGTGCCAGACGCGTGCGCCGCCGAAAAGCGCCCCCGCTTGCCTGTCGCCGACCCCGGCCCTATCGTGCGCTTGCTCCGATCGCGCACAGCGAGTCAGCATGACCGACGACAGCGGCGACGTCTCATCGGCGGAGCTGGAAACGGCCGCCGAGTTCCTCAAGCGCCACAACATCGACGAGGTCGAGTGCCTCGTCCCCGACATGGCCGGGATCGCGCGCGGCAAGATCCTGCCGGCGGAAAAGTTCCTCAAGGGCATGCGCGAGCACGGCCTGCGCATCCCCGAGCAGATCTTCATCCAGACGGTCAACGGCGACTACGCCAGCAACGATCCCGTCACCTCGCCGGCGGCCATCGACGTCTACATGCGACCGGACGTGTCCACGATGCGCACCGTGCCGTGGTACGCGGACCCCACGGCCCAGGTCATCTGCGACACCTACTACTTCGACGGCACGCCCGTGGAAATCGCGCCGCGCCAGACGCTGAAGCGCGTGCTGCGGCAGTTCCAGGCGAACGGCTGGCGCCCGGTCATCGCCCCGGAACTCGAATTCTTCCTGGTGGAGACGAACACCGACCCGGACTACCCGCTGGAGCCGCCCATCGGCCGTTCCGGCCGGCGCGAAACCGCCCGGCAGTCCTACGGCGTCGACGCCGTCAACGAATTCGACCCGCTGTTCGAGGAAGTCTACGACTTCTGCGAGGCCCAGGGCATCGACATCGACACCCTGACCCACGAGTCCGGCGCCGCCCAGATGGAGATGAACTTCAACCACGGCGACCCGCTGGAACTCGCGGACCAGACCTTCCTGTTCAAGCGCACCGTCCGCGAAACCGCGCTGCGCCACAACGTCTACGCCACCTTCATGGCCAAGCCCATGGAGCGCGAGCCCGGCAGCTCGATGCACATCCACCAGTCGGTGGCGAGCGCGGAAACCGGCGAGAACCTCTTCGCCGACGCCGAGGGCACCGACAGCGAGCTCTTCCTCTCCCACATCGCCGGGCTGCAGAAGTACCTGCCGGCGGTGATGCCGCTGTTCGCGCCCAACGTGAACTCCTACCGCCGGCTGATGAAGCACTCCGACGCCCCCATCAACACCCACTGGGGGCGCGACAACCGCACGGTCGGCTTCCGCGTGCCCGTCTCCGGCGCCGATGCGCGGCGCGTGGAAAACCGCTGCGCCGGGGCGGACTCCAACCCCTACCTCGCCATCGCCGCCTCGCTGGCCTGCGGCTACCTGGGCATGGTGGAAGCCCTGGAGCCCACCAAGCCCGTCGAGGGCAGCGGCTACCGCCTCGCCCACACCCTGCCGCGCACGCTCTACGACGCGCTCGACCGCTTCGCCCGCTCGCGCGGCCTCAAGCGCGTCCTCGGCGAGGACTTCGTCGGCACCGTCGCCGCCGTGAAGGACGCCGAGCTGGACGCCTACCAGCGCGTCATCTCCTCCTGGGAACGCGAGCACCTGCTCCTCAACGTCTAATAAACGAAAGCTCGTTTAATCGCGGCAGTCAGGCTGACGGACGCCCGAGAAACGCGATGTTTGCGTCTGTCTTGGGGACAGTCGCAATCCGCACCGGCACCCGGGAACGCGGCTCAGCCCACGCCGATCACGTGAGGCGGCGCCGCCGCACCACCACCGCCGCATTCACCGCTGTCGCGCCCGCGCCCACGCGGCCACCACGCGCGCCAGCAGGTTCAGCGTCGCGCTGGTGCCCTCGGCCTCGCCCTTCTCGAAGTCGCCCTCGACCTGGGCCATCTGGTTGGTGACGTGGGCGAAGCAGAGCACGGGCGTCCCCGTCGCCCGCGCGAAGGCGTAGAGGCCCGCCGCCTCCATCTCCACGGCCATGACGCCGCGCGCCTGCGCCGCCGCGATCGCGGGCTCGGTTTCGCGGAAGGGCGCGTCCGTGGTCCAGGTCGCGCCGCGCAGCACCGGGGGCGCCATCTCCGCCAGCGCGCCGCCCGCCATCTCCACGAGCGCGGGATCGGCCGCGCTTTCCGCGTCCGCCGGCAGGTAGTGGTAGCTCGTGCCTTCGTCCCGCAGCGCCCGGTCGATGAGGACGTGGTACGGCGGGTCCTGCACGGCCGAGAGCTGCCCCGCCGAGGTCACGCTCAGCACCAGCTCGCACCCTGAAGCCGCCATCTGCTCCGCCACCAGGACGGCGTAGGGCGCGCCCACGGCGCAGCCGACGATGCCACACGGCTCGCCCGCCAGCGTGAAGCGGTCCATCTCGCTGTGGTAGCAGGCCCACGCCGGCTCCGGTTCGGCACGCCCCTCGGCGCGCAGCCGCCGCACCACGTCGCCGTCGGGGTCGAGCACGCACACGCGCGGGATCGGCGCATCCGGCACACCCTTCTGCCGCCGCGCCTCGCGCAGCAGGCCGTCGGCGGTGAACTGCGACGGTTGATCCGGGTGCTTGGCGCGCAGGATGGGCGGATCGGTCTCGCGCGGCATGGCTGGCCTTCCCTTGCGGCGGACAACGGCCCGCGATCCTGCCGCCGCGCGCCCGCCGAGTCATCTCCGCCCGTCCCTGCACCGCACAACGGGGGCTTCACGGCACCGCCGCATGCCGCTATGCCGGGCGCATGCACCCGCTCTTCGTCCGCGCCATGCCGCTGCTCTTCGTCTTCCTGTGGAGCACCGGCTTCATCGGCGCCAAGTACGGCCTGCCCTACGTCGAGCCCCTGACCTTCCTGGCCACGCGCTTCGTCATCGTCACGGCCATCCTGCTGCCGGTGGCGCTGCTGACGGGCGCCAAATGGCCGCGCGGGCTGAAGCAGACGGGCCACGTGGCGGTCGTGGGGCTGCTGGTGCACGCGACCTACCTGGGCGGGGTGTTCTCGGCGATCGACCGCGGGTTGCCGGCGGGCGTGGCGGCGCTGATCGTGGCGCTGCAGCCGCTGGTGACGGCCGTGGTGGTCGGCCCGATCCTGGGCGAGCGCGTGACGAAGCGGCAGGCTTTGGGCTTCGTGCTCGGCCTGGCCGGCGTGGTCACGGTGCTGACCAGCAAGATGAGCGCCGATCCGGGCGCGCTCCTGGCGTTCCAGGGCTTCGGCCCCGGCGCGGTGCTGTGCGCGGTGGCGGCGCTCGCCGGCATCACGGCCGGGACGATCTACCAGAAGCGCTTCGCCGCCGACCTGGACCTGCGCGCCAGCACCGTCATCCAGTACGTCGCCGCCGGGGTGGCGACGGGCGCGGGCGCATGGCTGACGGAAACCATGCGGATCGAGTGGACGGGCGAGTTTGTCTTCGCCCTGTCGTGGTTGACGTTGGTGCTCTCCATCGGCGCGATCAGCCTGCTCATGCTGCTGATCCGCCAGGGCGAGGCCTCGCGCACCGCCAGCCTCTTCTACCTCGTCCCGCCCAGCACCGCGCTCATCGCCTACCTGATGTTCGGCGAAACCCTTGGCCCCACCGGCATCGCGGGCGTCATCGTCACGGCCGTCGGCGTCGCCCTCGTCTTCAAGGCCCCGGCCCCGCCCCGCACCGAACGCGCCACACGCCGGACGGTGTGAGAACTGCTGGACCGTTTCACACATCCACGAGGTAGCTGCGGCATCTGGGCAGGGTCCTTTCTCCCTTGGGAGAAAGACAGAATGAGGCCATGTCCCCGAAAATCGGTAGCTTCCGAGATGCATGTCTCGGCAGCCGACCTCGCCGCCATCCCCTATTGAACGCGTGCGCCGCTGGCCTACCCTCGCGCGCCGCGTGTCCGCTCACCCACCACCCGGAGTCGCCCCCGCGTGACCCCCGAGCACTTCATCGCCAAGTGGCAGGACGCCAGCCTGCGCGAGAACCAGGCGGCGCATCAGCAGTTCCTCGATCTGTGCGAGCTGCTGGAGGAGCCCAAGCCCGCCGACGCCGACCCCGACGGCACCTGGTACTGCTTCGAGCGCGGCGCGCGCAAAAGCTCGGGCGGGCGCGGCTGGGCGGACGTGTGGAAGCGCGGCCACTTCGCCTGGGAGTACAAGAGCCCCGGCAAGGACCTCCGCGCCGCCTTCGGCCAGCTTCAGCAATACGCCCTGGCGCTGGAGAACCCGCCGCTCCTCGTCGTCTCCGACCTGGAGCGCTTTTGCATCCACACCAACTGGACCAACACCGTCAGCGAGGTCCACGAGATCGCGCTGACGGACCTGCGCGACGCCAAGGTCCGCCGCAAGCTCAAGCACGTCTTTTCCGACCCGGACAAGCTGCGCCCGGACAAGACGCGCAGCCAGCTCACCGAGGAAATCGCGGGCGAATTCGCCATCCTGGCGACCAACCTGCGCGACCGCGGCCACGACGGGCAGACCGTGGCGCACTTCGTCAACCGCCTGGTCTTCTGCATGTTCGCGGAGGACATCGGCCTGCTGCCGGGCGAGATGTTCACGCGCATGCTCGGCGCCTCGCTCACCGACCCCGAGGGCTTCCAGGCCAACGCCGAGGCCCTCTTCGCCGCGATGAAGGACGGCGGGCGCGTCGGCTTCGAGCGCGTGGACTGGTTCAACGGCGGCCTGTTCGACGACGACACCGCCCTGCCCCTGCGCAAGCGAGAGATCGAGGCCGCCCTGCGCGCGGCGAAGCAGGACTGGTCGCAGATCGACCCCACGATCTTCGGCACGCTCTTCGAACGCGGCCTGGACCCGGACAAGCGCAGCCAGCTCGGCGCCCACTACACCGACCACCACAAGATCATGCTCATCGTGGAGCCGGTGGTCGCCCGCCCCTGGCGAGACGACTGGCAGCGCGTGCGCGGCGAGATCGAGGGCCTGCTGGACGCGGCCGAGCGGTCGAAGCAGAAGCAGACGCGCACCAAGAAGCGCGACCGGGCGCAGGCGCTCTACAGCGACTTTCTGGAGCGGCTGCGCGCCTTCCGCGTGCTCGACCCCGCGTGCGGCTCGGGCAACTTCCTGTACCTGGCGCTCCAGGCGCTCAAGGACATCGAGCACCGCGCCACGCTGGACGCCGAGGCGCTCGGGCTCCAGGCGGAGCTGCCGGGCGTCGGCCCGCACGCCGTGAAGGGGGTGGAGCACAACCTCTATGCCGCCGAGCTGGCGCGCGTGACCATCTGGATCGGCGAAATCCAGTGGATGCTGCGCCACAACTACAACGTCTCGCGCCGGCCCATCCTCAAGCCGCTGGACACCATCGAATGCCGCGACGCCGTGCTGAACCCGGACGGCAGCGAGCCCACGTGGCCCGAGGCGGACGTGGTGATCGGCAACCCGCCGTTTCTGGGGGGCAAGCGGCTGCGCGACTATCTGGGCGACGCCTACGTCGAGGGCCTGTTCCGCCGCTACCGCGACCGCGTGCCGGCGGAGGCCGACCTCGTCACCTACTGGTTCGCCAAGGCATGGGATTTGGTGGCCGCCGGCACGCTGCGCCGCGCCGGGCTGGTGGCGACGAACAGCATTCGCGGCGGCGCCAACCGCCGCGTTCTCCAGCCCATCGCGGGCGCGGGCGCCATCTACGAGGCGTGGGACGACGAGCCCTGGGTGGTCGAGGGCGCGGCCGTGCGCGTCGCCATCGTCTGCTTCGCCGCGCGCGACGAGCGCCACACGCCCCACCTCGACGGCGCGCCCGTGGACGCGATCCACGCCGACCTCTCCGCCGGCGCCGTGGACGTGACCCAGGCCGCACGGCTGCCGGAGAATGCGAACACGGCGTTCATGGGCGACACCAAGGGAGGGCCGTTCGACATCTCCGGCGACCAAGCCCGCGAATGGCTAGAAGCCCCGACCAACCCGAACGGGCGCCCGAACAGCGACGTTGTGCGCCCGTGGATGAACGGCCGCGATGTGGCCGACCGCCCTGGCGACAAATGGATTGTCGACTTCGGCACCACGATGAGCGAGCGCGAAGCCAGCCTTTACGAAGCCCCGTTCGCATACATTCAAAAGCATGTCCTGCCAGTACGCCAACAAAACAAACGCAAGGCCTATCGGGACTACTGGTGGCGCCACGTTGAACCACGCCCCGGCCTCCGGCGCTCGCTTCAGCATTTAAGTCGGTACATAGCAACGCCCGAGGTGTCTAAGCATCGGTTCTTTGTCTGGATTGATTCATCCGTATTGCCGGATCATAAACTTCAGGTTATCGCACAGGACAACGACGTAACATTTGGTATTCTTGAATCACGCTTTCACAAACGCTGGGCGCTTGGTCTTGGATCATGGCACGGCGTAGGAAATGACTCGCGCTACACCATCGGCACGACCTTCGAAACCTTCCCCTTCCCGCCCGGCCTGACGCCGCCGGACCTGCCGGTGGACGAGGCCGCGAACCCGCTGGCGCGCGCCATCGGCGAGGCCGCGCGCCGTCTCAACCAGCTGCGGGAGAACTGGCTCAACCCGCCCGACCTCGTCCGCCGCGAGCCCGAGGTCGTCCCCGGCTACCCCGACCGCCTCGTGCCCGTCAGCGACAAGGCGGCGAAGGAGCTGAAGAAACGCACCCTCACCAAACTCTACAACGACCGCCCCCAATGGCTCGCCGACGCCCACGCGGACCTCGACGCCGCCGTCGCCGCCGCCTACGGCTGGCCCCACGACATCCCCGACGAAGACGCCCTCACCCGCCTCATGACCCTCAACCGGGAGCGGGCAGCGCCCCAGGTGAAGCGCAATGCCTGAAAACAGTCTGTACCAGTTATACGAATGCACGTTGACTTGCGCCTCTCCGCGCCAACTGCGCAATATCTTCTTGATTGTGGCCGGCGCCATCGGTCTTGGTTTCGCGTACAAACGGCTCAAAGTTGCAAACATCCAATCAGAAGCTGCAGCGGAACAAGCGCAAACCTCCACGCGAAATGACCTTATAAACCAGTTCACAAGTGCAGCAGAACTTATAAAGCAAGAAGACTCAGCTTCCCGTTTAGCCGGTTATGCCTTGATGCAACGGGTAGCTATCGACAGCGAACGTGATTTGCACGAAGTCCACCGTGTTCTCAGGGTACAGATGCGAGAACTCGCAAATCACCGAATGGATAAGCCTGACACAGAACAGACCAAACTGGATACCGAGATACAATCGATTGCCGACTTTTTATTCCTGCGCAAGGCACCGACCTCCGACGCATTGTTCCCGAGATCCACACGATTACTCCTTTTAGATTTGATGCCGGAAGTTGATCTTAGATATATAACACTCCAAAATCTGAATCTTTCAAAGGCAACATTTTCCAACGTTCGTTTTGAACAAACAACGTTGTTTCGATCTTCTTTCAGAGAATCTTATTTTCAAAATTGCAGAATTGATGACGTATATATAGAACAATGCGACTTTACTTTTACTCATATAGGACCCTTGACGAATTTATCCAATACTAGAATTTTGAAATCTTACTTTCATAAGTCTCACCAGTGGTCATCAAGTTATAGTAATTGCTATTTTGAAGATTGTGATTTTTCAAGGATGATGCTGGAACACAACGTAGATTTTGATAGGTGCTTGTTCACAGGCGGTAACCAGATGAACCCCTGCTTCGACAACGCATTATTCATGGATTGCAAATTCCGTGACTGGGATACGATTGGGGCAACATTCAACTATGCGGAAATAGATAGAACGATCTTTTTAGATATAAATTTTGACGCCGCCCGTATGCAAAATTGCAATTTTCATAAAACGGGAATACAAAGGTCCAGTTTTCGGGGGGCATCATTTAGAGAATCTAAATTCTATAAATCCGAATTTTATTACTCTAATTTGTCTGATTCTGAGTTTGAGGAGTGTCATGGTGACCGGAACATTTTTCGAGAGTGCAAATTAGATGGTATCGATGATATAGACCAGGATAGGATGGGCATTCGGTTGTCATCATAATTTCAACGGTGCGGCAAACGATGGCCAGCGTAGGGCGGCTAGGCCGGTGGCCCGCCTTCGGCGCCGCCGCGCAGCGGCAAGCCGCCAACCGACGCCCGGATTGCCCGGACAGCCAGGAAATGACGGGTGGGGACCGCGTAGCCACCACGCTGTTACCCGCCCTCGTCATCACCGGCCCCCGAGCCGGTGATCTCACCCAGCGCGAGCGCCCCGCGATCTCGGGGGTATCCGAGCTGGGCGGGATTGCCCGGTCGGCGCCGGGCAATGACGCGTAGGGGCGGCTCCCGTGCCATCCGGCTTCACGCAGGACGGGGCAGCTCGTTTCGCCCATCCGAACCTTCCCTTCAGGCGGACAGGGGAGCTTTGCTCGCCTCGCGAGCCCCAGGCGCGCAAGGTCGATGACGCGCCAGCGTCATCGGGATGAGGCAGTGCCGGTCCCAGCGCGCCAAACAGCAAGGACGTGCGGCGCCGGCGGCGGCAACTTTCATCAAATGGCCTCGCAGCCGAACCGTCACCGCCTCACCCCGGCAGCCGCCCATGCGGCTGCCGGCCCTCTCCTGAAGGAGAGGGCTTGGGGTACGGAGCGCGAACGGGCCGGGGCAGCCCCACGCGCACCGGCACACCACTTCCTACGGCGGCGACACCTCGTTCGGCTGATCGGCGGCTGTGCAGTTCGGCGCGTTTGTGCGCTCCGGTTGCATCCAGGCGGCGTGGGCTTCATTCCTCATCGTCGGATCGAACGTCGGCGAGGCTCCGCGCATGTCCACCAAAACGACGGTCTGGGGCATTCACGCCAATCCGGGGGTGGATGCCCAGGATCTCTTCCGCAAAGAGGGCGTGATCGCCATCGGCTGGCCGGAGGTCGGGGACCTCTCGGCGCTCAAGGCCTCGCGCGCCGCCTTCAAGGCGGCCATGCAGCGCACCTACCCGGACGCCAAGGCGGGCGCGCTGCCGGTCCAGGCGGGCGTGCTCTACCGCTTCGTGCACGAGATGAAGGTGGGCGACGTCGTCATCCACCCGTCCAAGCACGACCGCCAGGTGAACATCGGCCTCGTCGAGGGCGAGTACGAACACGCCCCCGAACGGGAGTCACACAATCCCAACCGGCGCCGGGTGAGCTGGAAGCAGACCCTGCCACGCACCCACTTCAGCCAGGGCGCGTTGTACGAGATCGGCTCCGCGCTCACGCTCTTCCAGGTGAAGAACTTCGCCGAGGAATTCCTGAACGCGCTGCGCGGCGAAGTCCCGCCGGTGGTGGAGGACGACGACGGCGGCACGATCGGCCAGGTCGTCCACCAGATCGAGGAGACGACGCGCGACCACATCGTGAAGACGCTGACGACGCACGCGAAGGGCCACGGCCTCGCGGCGCTCGTCGGTCATCTGCTGGAATGCATGGGCTACCGGGCGCGCGTCGCCCCGCCCGGCCCCGATCGCGGCGTCGACATCGTGGCGCACAAGGACGCGCTGGGCTTCGAGCCGCCCATCATCAAGGTGCAGGTGAAGAGCAGCGAGCAGAACGTCGGCAACCACGACGTCTCCGCACTCTACGGCCAGGTGGACCAGGATGAATACGGCCTCTTCGTCTCCATGGGCAGCTACACCAGCCAAGCCAAGGCCTTCGCCCACAACAAGAACAACCTGCGCCTGATCGACGGCCAGGAGTTGATCAACCTGATCCTGGAGCACTACGACCGCTTCGACATGCACTACAAGGCGCTGATCCCGCTCAAACGCGTCTACATCCCCGATCAGGGGCGCGAAGAGTCGTAGCGCCGCGTTCCCACCTTGCAGCCGCGCGCGGGCTCGGGCATGGGTTGGCGGACATCACCGCCCGGAGGCACCGCCATGGCCGAGATCGACGACGCCACGCTCGCCGCGCTGGAAGCCCAGCCCGACGCCGAGGCTGTGCCGCGGTTGATCGCGGCCATCCGTCAGCTTCAGCGCGAGCGCGACGACCTCATCCACGACATCGCCGACGCCCAGGGCCGCACGCAGCTGGAAAGCGAGCGCGCGGAGGCGGCGGAAACCCAGCTCGCGCGCCTGCTCGACCCCGACCAGGAGCTGGTCGAGGCCGCGACCGACGGCCTGCTCGCCGCCGAGGACGACACCGAGGCCGTGCGCACGGCGCTCCAGGCCGCGGCCTACGTGCTCTACACCGGCGGCGAGGGCGCGGAGCCTGATTCGGAGGCCTGAGCGCGTCCTCGCGCGGGCACGGCCCCATCCCGTCCGTCCGCTGCGCCGGACAAGCGGTGCCCCGGACCCCCCTTCACCTGGCCTGAATCCCCGTGTGCCGCCGGTTTCCGCCGGTTCGGCCTTGCCGGCGACTCCGCGATGCGCGAAATTATGGGCAGGATTTGCCCAGTGGTTGCGCAGCAAGCGAACGGGGAGTTGAACACGCGTGGCGGCAGGTGGATGGGTCTACATCATCAGCCATCCGCGCATGGGGCGCGCGGTGAAGATCGGCGGCACGGCGCGCACGCCCGAACGTCGCGTCGCGGAGCTGAGCACGGCCGCGCTGCCCGAGCCCTTCCGCCTCCACCACGCCGCGCACACGCGCGACTGGCGCGGGCTGGAAACGGCGCTGCACCACCGCCTCGCTCCCAGGCGCATGCCCAATTCCGAGTGGTTCGCCGTCTCGCCCCGCCGCGCCCGCAAGGAGCTGGAACGCCTGCGCGGCCGAACCGCCCCGGCCCGCTTCCTGCCCGTGCGCGAGTGGCTGGCGCGCGTGGTGCTGCGGCCCGTCTCCCTGGCGGTCCTGCTGCTGGGCGCGCTGGTGACGCTGACGACGCGCGCCGGCGTCGCCGCGATCGTGCTGACGTGGTGAGGCTCACGCCGTGGGATCGGCGCCCACGCGGCCGGCGATGGCACGGTGCAATTCGGGATCGTGCGCGGGCGGCGGGCCCACGGCCCAGCTTCCCGGCCGCGCGAACGCCGCCACCGCCGCCAGCGAGCACAGCGCCTTGCGCCCCGGCGGCAGGCTCACGCGCTGGCGCCAATCGTGCGTCGCGCGGACCCGCGGCCCGATCGCGGCGTAGACGTGCCGCGCCGCCAGCATCGCCAGCCGCGTGCGCGCCGGGATGAAGCGCATGCCGCGCCCCGCGCTGGCGTAGTAGCGCTCGGCCAGATCCAGGTTCGCGGCCAGCGCCTGGCGCACGCGCGCATCCACCTCCCTGTCCGGCGCGAGCAGCTCGGCCGGCGGCACCGAACGCCCGAGCCACGCCGCCGGCAGGTAGCGCCGGCCCTTGGCGGCGTCCTCGCCCACGTCGCGCGCGATGTTGGTGAGCTGCATGGCGATGCCGAGGTCCACCGCGAACGGCCATGCCCGCCGGTCGCGCACGCCCAGCAGCGGGCACATCATCACGCCCACCGTGCCGGCAACCCCGTGCGCGTAGCGGATCAAGGCGTCGGGACAGGCAAACCGCGGCGCCTCCAGGTCGCCGCGCACCGTGCGGACAAGCGTCCGCGCCGCGTCCAGCGACACGCCCCGCCGCTGCGCCAACTGGAGGAAGCGTTCCGTTTCGGGATCGGGCGCCAGCCCGCCGGAAAGCGCGGCCAGCACGGCGTCCAGCGTGGGCCCGGCCGTTGCCGGGTCGGTGGTGTCGCCCAGATCGTCGATGCGCCGGCAGAAGGCGTAGAGCGCGGCGGCGTCGCGCGCCGTGGCCGCCGGCATGACGCGGGCCGCCCAGTGAAACGAGCGGCCGTCCCAGTGGACGGCCTCGGCGGGGGCGAGCGGGTCGACGCCCTGACCCATGCGCGGCGCCTCCCACACCAGCAGCCGCTCGGCGAACCCGGGCCGTGGCGGCGCGCGCCACCATGCCCGCACGTGAGCAGTCTAACCGGAAGCCCCGTTCACCGCGACACCCCGAGCGGGCGGGCCGGACCGGAACGCGCTACTCCGCCCGCAGCGCCACGCCGCTGCCGCGCGCGTCGCTGGCCGCCCGACAGGACGCCATGGCGCCGTCGCCCGAGGCCGGGCAGACCACGGCGGAAATCGTGCCCAAATGGTCGCGGATGCGCACGTCGTGGCCCATCTCGCGCAAATCCTGCATTTCCTGCCACGGCATCGCCCGCGCCACGCGCGCCGCATCGGGTTGGCCCGGATGATGGACGCGCGGCGTGGCCACGGCGTCGGCGATCTTGGCGCCGCCCGCCAAGCGGTCCAGCACCTGCGCCAGCGTGCCCGGCGCGGTGCCGCCGTCGGCCGCCACCAGGCCGCCGGTGGCGCGCGAGCCGTCCGCGGTCGTGAACAGTGCCGGGACGAGGCCGCCCAGGCTGGTCTCCTCGTCGCCGGCCGACGCCAGCAGGATGCCCGTGCCCTGCGCCAGATCGCCGGTGCCGAACAGGCCGTTCATCGTCAGCCCGCAGGTGACGACGTTGCCGAAGCGGTCCGCCACGACGAAGCCGGTCCCGGGCGGCACGCGGTCCGCGTCCATCGGCGCGGGCGCGAGATCGCCGGCCGGTGTGGGTGTCTGGCTGGACCAGCCGCGCGTCAGTGCCCGGATGCGGGCGTCGGACAGGAAAGCCCCCGGCTCGACGCCCGTGCTCTCGGTCCACAGGCGCTGCTGCGACCAGGTGCGCTTGAGTGCCTCGATGACCGCGTGGGCGCGGTCGGCCCCCGTGGTCGCGCCCAAGCCCGCGGTGGCGTCCATGAGCCGCAGCGTCTGGGCCGCCGCGAGGCCACCGAGCGCCGGCGGGGGCGGCAGATGCAGGCGGCGCTCACCCACGGTCAGCACCAGGGTGTCCGCCGTGTGCGTGCGCACGCCGCGCAGCGCGCCAGCGTTCAGATCGTATCCGGTGTCCGCCGCGGCTTGAAGGAAGCGCGGCACGAAAGGAGTCGTGTAGGCATAACCGGGCCCCTGCTCGCGCAGACCGTTGAGCGTCGCGGCCAGCCCCGGCTGCGTGATCCGATCGCCCGCGCTCGGCAGGCGGCGGTCCCAACGCGCAAACGCCCGGCGCGCGTGCTCGCTCAACCGCTCGCCGGCCGCGTCGAAATCGTTCGCCAGCACCCGGCTGACCTGGAAGCCGTCGCGCGCCAGCCGACGGGCGGGCCTGACCAACGCCCCCCAAGAGCTGCGGCCGTGCGCGTCGTGCAGCACCGCCATGCCGCGCACCAGGGCGGGCGCCGCCGCGCCGTCGCCGCCGCGGCCGGGCGGGAACGTCAGCACCGTGGTGGTCCCGGCCTTGCGGCGGTGGATCATGCACACACCGCCGCCGCCCAGCCCGGCGCGGGATGGCACCGTGACCGAGGCGGTGAAGGCCATCGCCACCGCGGCGTCGGCGACCGTGCCGTTGCGCGCCAGGATGGCGCGGCCGGTTTCCGCCACGGCGGGCGCCTGCGCGGCGCTCAGCCCGGCGAACCCGGACACGCGGTTGGCTTCGAGGGTTTCGGGCTCGGTCTGAGGCCCGCGCGGCTCGGACTGGCACGCAGCCAGTCCCGTCGCGGCCGCGAGTGCGACCGCGGCGCGCAGCATCGTTGTCCGGCGCACCATGAGCCCCCGGCTTCGATTGAAACGAATGGGCGAGCCGCCTAGCTTGCAGCGGTGAAGCACAGAGGCACAGTCGTGCGCAAGATCAGATCCCGTTTCGCCGTCCTCGCGGCCACGGTGACGCTCGCCGTGGCGATGCTGCTGCCGCTGGCACCCGGGCGGGCGCAAGCGCAGCAGGGCGGGCTGCCGCTCATCCGCGACGCCGAGATCGAGCACACCCTGCGGGCCTACTCCGATTCGATCTTCGAGGCCGCGGGACTGCAGCCGCGCTCGATCAAGATCCACCTGGTCAACAAAGACAGCCTGAACGCCTTCGTCACGCCGGGCCGGCACATGTTCTTCCACACCGGCCTGCTGCTGACGGCGGAGACACCGCTGGAAGTCATGGGCGTGGTGGCGCACGAGGCGGGCCACATCGCCAGCGGCGACATCGCGGGCCGGCGAATGGCCCAGCAGGATTCCAGCGTCGGCGCGATCGCCTCGATGGTGCTTGGTGTCGGCGCGGCGGTGCTGACGGGCCAGAGCGACGTCGGCCTGGCAGTCACACAGCTCGGCCAGGGGGCCATCGTTAGCAATCTCCTGGCCTACACGCGCGCCCAGGAAGGCACCGCCGACCAGGCGGCGGTGAGCTATCTGAACGAGGCGGGCTACTCGCCGCGCGGGCTGATGACCTTCATGAAGAAGCTGGAGGGGCAGACGGCGCTGCTGTCGGACAACCAGGAACCGTTCCTGCAAACGCACCCGCTCACGCGCGACCGCATCAAGTTCCTGCAACAGGCCGTCGAGACCTCGCCGCACCACGGCGAGCCCGCCCCGCTGAAGCTGCGGCGCATGCACAAGCGCATGCAGGCGAAGCTGGACGCCTTCCTGAGCGCGCCCGAAGGCACGCTGCGCGACTACGCGGGCAAGGACACCGTGGCCGCGCGCTACGCCCGCGCCATCGCGCACTACCGCGAGCCGGACCTGGACAAGGCCCTGGAGCTGGTGGACGGCCTGATCGCCGACCATCCGGACGACCCCTATTTCCACGAGCTCAAGGGCCAGATGCTGTTCGAAAACGGCCGTATCCGGCGCGCGCTCGAGCCGTATCGCCGGGCCAGCGAACTGCGGCCGAATTCGCAGCTCATCCGGCTGGGGCTGGCCGAGGTGCAGCTGCAGCTCAACGAGAGCGAGCTGACGCGCAAGGCGCTGGACAACGTGAATCAGGTGCTGGACGCCGAGCCGCGCAACGCCTTCGCCTGGCGGCTGGCCGCCATCGCCCACGGCCGCCTGGGCGACAAGGGCATGACCGCCGTGGCGTTGGCGGAATCGGCGCTGGCCAAGGGCGACCCGCAAACGGCGCGCCGGCAGGCGAAGCGGGCCCAGCAGCGCCTGGAGGAACACTCGCGACCCTGGCTGCGCGCCCGCGACATCGCCCACGAGGCGGAACGCCAGCTCGAGAACTCGAACGGCTGAGGGCGCATTCCCTGAACGACCACGCCCATCCCTCAGTCGAACACCGCAAAATCCGTACGCGTACGGCAAGCGCGTTGCACGTTGCCGCTGGGCTATGCTAGCCGTCTTTTGCACCGTTGACGGCGGTAAATAAGGGCGTGCATGCGGCCGGCGAGCACTCGCGCGGATCCTCTCCGCGCGCCGGCACCGGATGGATGCGCCCGGCGCGCCGGCCGTTCGATCGTCGTCCGAAGGCTCGGAAATGCCCACGACCGACCGACTCATGGTCCTCAATGGACCCAATCTGAACCTCTTGGGTCAGCGCGAGCCGGGTGTCTACGGCGGCGACACCCTGGCGACGATCGAGGCGCTGTGCCACGACCGGGCGCGGGCGCACGGGCTCGCGGTGGACTTCCACCAGTCGAACCACGAAGGCGAGTTGGTCGAGCTGGTGCACGCGGCCGGCGCACGGTGCCGCGGCATCGTCGTCAACGCCGGCGCCTACACCCACACCTCGGTGGCGCTGCTGGACGCGCTCCGCGCGGTGCGGCTGCCGGTGGTGGAGGTTCACCTGTCCAACGTCTTCCAGCGCGAGAGCTTCCGGCACCACTCCTACATCGCGCCCGTCGCGCTCGGCGTGATCAGCGGCTTCGGCAAGGACGGCTACGCCTTCGCGATCGACGCGCTCGCGGCGCGCACGCGCGAGGAAAGGAACACCTGATGGCGAATTCCGAGTTGGACGAGGAGTTCGTGCGGCGGCTGTCGCACCTGCTCCAGGAAGCGGATCTCAGCGAGATCGAGTTCGAGAGCGGCGATCAACGCGTGCGCGTGGCGCGCACCGTCCAGGTTGCCGCGGCGCCCGCCCAGCCTGCGGCGCCCGCTGCGCCCGGCCAGGCCGAGTCCGGCGGCGCGCCGCCGCAGCCGGCGGAGAGCAGCGAGCCCGTGCCGGAGGGCGCGGTGACCGCGCCGATGGTGGGGACGGTCTACGTGGCGCCCGAACCAGGGGCCGACCCCTTCGTGCGCGAGGGCGATCAGGTGCAGGAGGGCCAGACCCTGCTGATCGTCGAGGCGATGAAGGTGATGAACCCGCTGCCCGCGCCGCGCTCGGGCACGGTTCGCCGTGTCATCGTCCAAGACGGCCAGCCCGTGGAATTCGGCGAACCGCTCCTGGTGATCGAGTAGCGGCCGGCCATGTTCGAGAAGGTCCTGATCGCCAACCGCGGCGAGATCGCCCTGCGCATCCACCGGGCCTGCCGCGAGATGGGCATCCACACGGTGGCGGTTCATTCCACCGCCGACGCCAACGCCATGCACGTGCGCCTGGCGGACGAGAGCGTGTGCATCGGCCCGCCGCCGAGCAAGGACAGCTACCTGAACCTGCCGGCCATTCTCACGGCGGCGACGATCACGGGCGCCGAGGCCATCCATCCCGGGGTCGGCTTCCTCTCGGAAAACGCCGACTTCGCCACGATGGTCGCCGACCACGGCATGACCTTCATCGGCCCGGACCCGCACCACCTGCGGATCATGGGCGACAAGGTCGCCGCCAAGACGACGATGCAGGAACTCGGGGTTCCCGTGGTGCCGGGCTCGGACGGCGAGGTGACCAGCGATTCCGAGGCCTTCCGCATCGCCGACAACATCGGCTACCCGGTGCTGGTAAAGGCCGCCGCCGGCGGCGGCGGGCGCGGCATGAAGGTCGCCCAAACGCGCGAGGAGATGGGCACCGCGCTGCAGATGGCGCGCAACGAGGCGCGCAACGCCTTCGGTCACGACGCCGTCTACCTGGAGAAGTTCCTCGGCCATCCGCGCCACATCGAGGTGCAGATCCTCGCCGACCGATACGGCAACGTCGTGCACCTGGGCGAGCGCGACTGCTCCCTTCAGCGCCGCCACCAGAAGCTCGTGGAGGAAGGCCCCTCCCCGGCCCTCAACGCCGAGCAGCGCGCCTGGATCGGCAACGTGGCGGCGGACGCCGCCCGGCGCATGGGCTACGAGGGTGCCGGAACCTTCGAGTTCCTCTACGAGGACGGCGAGTTCTTCTTCATCGAGATGAACACCCGCCTGCAGGTGGAGCACCCGGTCAGCGAGGCCATCACGGGCGTGGACATCGTGCGCGAGCAGATCCGCGTCGCCGCCGGGCACGCGCTGAGCTTCAGCCAGGACGACGTGCACATCAACGGCCACGCCATCGAGTGCCGCATCAACGCCGAGGACCCCCGCACCTTCGCGCCCTCGCCCGGCCTGGTGAAGGACTACCACGCGCCGGGCGGCCCCGCCGTGCGCGTCGACAGCGCCATGTACGGCGGCTACCGCATTCCGCCGCACTACGACAGCCTGATCGCCAAGCTCATCGTCCACGGCCAGACGCGCAACGAGGCGCTGATGCGCCTGCGCCGGGCGCTGGAGGAATACGTCATCGAAGGCGTATCGACGACGATCCCGCTGCACCGGGCAGTCATCCAGGAGCCGGATTTCATCGACGGCGCCTACGACATCCACTGGCTGCAGCGCTACGTGGACAAGCAGAGCAGCTGAGCGTCGCCCGGCGCGAGAAAGCGTTTGCGCCTCTCGCCCGCAATCCCCATCTCCGATAGGATCGAAGGGTGAGACGCGGAACCTTTGGCGGGCGATGGAGCTGACACCGGACCTCCTGCTTCGGGCCTACGCGGTCGGCATCTTCCCCATGGCGGAAAGCCGCCGCGACCCGGACGTCCATTGGATTGATCCGGAGTTGCGCGGCGTCATTCCGCTGGAGAGCTTTCACGTGCCCCGGCGCCTGCGGCGGCGCGTGCGCCGGGGGGAATTCACCGTCACTGCCGACACCGCCTTCGACCGGGTCATCGCGGGCTGCGCCGCGCCCGGCCCGGAGCGCCCCGACACCTGGATCAACCCAACGATCGAGCGCCTCTACTCCGAACTGGCGGAGATGGGCTTCGCCCATTCCGTCGAATGCTGGCGCGACGGGGAGTTGGTGGGCGGCCTCTACGGCGTCGCGCTCGGCGGGGCGTTCTTCGGCGAGTCGATGTTCGCCACCGTCAGCGAGGCCAGCAAGGTTGCGCTTGTCCACCTCGTCATCCGCTTGTGCAAGGGGCGCTTCGTGCTGCTGGACACGCAGTTCAACACGCCCCACCTGTCGCAGTTCGGCGCGGTGGAAATCCGCCGCGACCAGTACCGGCACCTGCTGGCGAAGGCGGTGCCGGTGCCCGCGACCTTCCCGCGCGCGATCCGGCAGGCGGACGTCGAGGCCTTCCTCGCGGGGCGCCACGGCAACGAACGCTTCGGCGCCGTGCGCACGGTGCCCGGCGGATGAGGCTGCGGTTGCGGGCGGCACGCGCGCCGTGGCAAGCCCCGGCGCCAGGCACGCGCACAGGATAAAGGGCGAGACGATGCAACAGTCCCGGGGCCCCGCGTGGGTGCGGCCGGTGGTGGATTACGGCCCGCTCGTGGCCTTCTTCGCCGCCTACATGACGCACGGGCTGTTTGTGGCCACCGCCGTCATCGTGGCTGTCACCGTGGCCGGGCTGGGCCTGTCGGTGGCGACGACGCGCACCGTGCCCACGCTGCCGCTCATCACTGCCGTGATCGTCACGGTTTTCGGCGGCCTGACGCTGTGGCTCAACGATCCCGCCTTCATCAAGATGAAGCCGACGATCGTGGAGGCCCTGTTCGCCAGCGTGCTGGCCGGCGGGCTGGTGTTCGACAAGCCGCTGCTGCGCCCCGTGCTGGGTATGGCGCTGCCGTGGAGCCTCACCCACCGCGGCTGGACGGTGCTGACGGCGCGCTGGGCGGCGTTCTTCGCCTCGCTGGCGGTGCTGAACGAGATCGTCTGGCGCACCCAGCCCACGGACGTCTGGGTGACCTTCAAGGTCTTCGGCCTGCTGGCGCTGACGCTCGGTTTCGCCGTGCTGCAGGTGCCGCTGCTCACCCGCTACCGCGTCGAGGACGAGCAGGAAGCCTAGATCGCGATGAGACGACGGCGAATCCCCTGACGAGCCTGATCGCGCTCTATCTGATTCATGCGCGGGCATGATGCAACGCCCGGGCCGTTCCGGCCCGACCTCATCATGCCCTGGGGTTGATCACCCGGCGCTGCCCTTCTCTGGGGCGGCGCCGTTGCTTCCATCGGTCACGGTGCAGTCGATCACCCAGACGTCGTAAACCGGGTGCTCCAGCGCCGAGAGCGCGGGCTTGGTGGAGAACATCCAGCCGCTGAAAACCTCTTCGGCGGGCTGGTCCGGGCGGTTGTCCACGATCTCCAGGAAGGCCTTGCGCTGCGGCGGCTTTTCCGGCGGCGTCTTCCAGCAGTGGCGCGCGGTGATCTTGAGCGTGCCGAAGGTGCGCGTGCCGCCCACCGGCACCTTGAAGGTCGAAGTGCGCGCGGTGATCTTGTCCAATCCCTTCAGCACGACGACGTCGGCCTCGATCGCGGCGGCGGGCGCGGCCGCGGCCACGAGCAGCGCCGCCGCGATGCCGGCGACCGCGCGGGCGGGGCGGATCATTCGCCGCCTCCGCCGCCGGTCGGCCGCCCGGTGTAGGGGTTTTCCAGCGAGTCCATCAGCCCGTGCAGCACGGAACGCACCTGCCCTTCGTCACAGCCCATGAGGATCGCATCCTCCAGGGCTTCCTGCGCCATCTCGCGGATTTCGTCCAGGTTTTCGTTCAGCACCTGGATCTTGTCGCGGCACGAGACGGGCTGTCCGTCCGGCTGGCGCCAGGTCGGATACGCGGACTGATCGGCCATGGCGGCGGGCCACCTCCCGGCATGGTTCTCCGCCGGCATATGGGCGGCGCCGGGGCGCGCAGCAAGCGCGCACCTTACTCGCTCAGGAAGGGGTTGTCCCCGCCCGAGTCACCGCCGCCCTGCTGCTTGGCGCCACCGGAGCCGCCGCCCTGGTTCGAGAAGAACATGCGCGTGACCATGTCCACAATGTTCACGGCGCCCTGGGTGTGCGTGATCGCGCCGCCCGGCTCGATCATCTCGCGGGCGCCGCCCGGCTCCAGCAGGACGAAGTTGCTGCCCAGCAGACCGTCGGGAACGACGCGCGCCGAGGTGTCCTGCGGCAGCTTGACGTCGGAATCGATCTGGAGCGCGACCTTGGCGAAGTAGGTCTCGGGATCGAGCCGCTGCTTGACCACGCTGCCGATCTTCACGCCGGCCATGCGCACCGGCGTCCCGTTGGTCAGGCCGGCTGCGTTGTCGAAGGTCGCGGTGACGCGGTAGCCGTTGGTGGTGGACACGCCGGTGGCGCTGAAGGCCATCACCACGAACACGATGGCCACCAGCAGCACGGCCGCGCCCATGACGGTTTCGATAACGTTGCGCCGCATCAGGACGGCTTCCAGGGCTCGTAATCTCCGGTGCCGCGGGCGCGCTTGCCGCCGCGCAGGATGTGGCCCGGCGGCCGGTAGGCGGCCGCGGTCATCGTCTGGTTGGGCTGGTGCGGCTTTTCCCACGCCTGTCGCGGCCGCACACCGCCCTCGTCCGGCGGAGTGTCGATGGTGTGGTGCAGCCAGGCGTGCCAGCGCGGTGGGATGCGGCTGGCCTCCACCTCGCCGTTGAAGATCACCCAGCGCTTGTCGCTGTCGGCGAGGCTGCCCTTGCGCAGGCGCGGACGGCGGTCGCGGTAGTAGACGTTGCCGAATTCGTCCTCGCCCACGCGCTCGCCGCGCAGGCGCGTCCACAGCAGCGTCGCCACGTTGTTGCGCATCCGGCTCATCCCGCCTTCGGGTGTGGGTGTCACGGCGCGCCCGACCGCGCGCCCGGCTGGAACGCGACTATGGCAATGAGCCCCGGGGGCGTCCAGAGCCCAGCCCGCACCGGGATTACGCGCTTTGGCGCAGGCGATCCAGGAACGCGGGCGCATCGCTGCGCAGGCGGTCGGCCTGCTGCTGGAGCTCATCGGCGGCCGAAACCAGTTCGTTGGAGGACCCGTCCACGGACTCCACGGCGGCGTTGGCTTCCGACACCGCGTCCGCCGCCTTTTGCACCTCGTTCGAGGCCTGGCTGACGCTGCCGGCCATCTCGTGCGAGGCGCTGCTTTGCTCCTCCACGGCCGAGGAGATGGAACTGGCGACCTCATCGACCTTTTGGATCGAGCCCGTGACGCGCTGGATTGCCGAGACGGCGTCCTGCGTGCCCTGCTGCACCTGCTTGATCTGCTCCTCGATCTCCTTCGTGGCCTTCGTCGTCTGCTTGGCCAGCGACTTGACCTCGTCGGCCACGACGGCGAAGCCCTTCCCGGCCTCGCCCGCGCGCGCCGCCTCGATCGTGGCGTTGAGCGCCAGGAGATTCGTCTTGTCCGCGATGTCGTGAATGAGCGTCACGGCCTCGCCGATCTTGCGGGCGGCGTCCTCGAGGCCCTGCATCTTTTCCGACGCCGTCTCCGCCTCGCTGCGCGCCTCGCCCGCGACGCGCGTGGATTCCACGGCCTGCCGGCTGATGTCGTCGATGGCCGCGCGCAGGTTCTCGACGCCGTCGGCCACCTGCTGAACGTGCGTGGCCGCGGCCTCCGCGCCGTCCTGTGCGCCGGCGACACCGTGCGCGGCCTGGCTGGCGCTGGCGGAGAGCGAGTGGGCCGTCTTGCTCATGCCGTCGGCGGCGTGGGCCACCTGCCCGGCCACCTCGCCGATGCTCTGGTCGAACTGCTGCGCGATGTCGGCGACCAGCCGCTCTTTCGCGTTCGCGTTTTCCTCGTGGTAAACGCTGAGCGCGAGGTCCATATCGAGCAGCGCCGCCTGGACCACGGCGCGCTGCGCCTCGGCGCGCTTCTCGGTGTTGGACCGCGCCCAGCCGTCGCCGAAACGGCGCGCGATGGCGGCGCACATCTCCCCGAGGACAAAGGCGTAGCCGCCCATGTACCACGACGGCTCCAGGCCCAGACGCTGGTGCGCCTCGCCGACCTTGCGGACCGACCGGAAGAAGGACTCGTCGAAGCGGCCGGACAGCAGCTGGCGCCAGTGATCGAGCTGCCGGTCGCGGGCGCGCTTCATCCCGTCCTCACCGTCGAACATCTGGCGCATGCCCGGCCACGCGCGCAGGTGGTCGTAGAAGCGGTCCAGGATGTCCGGCAGCTCCGGCTCCAGAGCCTTGCCGACCTCAGCCAGACACTGGCGCTTGGTGGCGTCCATGCACCAGAAAGCCAGCTTGTCATCCGCAGACGCGGTTTGCGTCATCGCGAGCGTCCCCCGTCCAGCCCGGGCATGTTTTCAAGTGGTTCTAAACGGCTGCGCGTAAAAATCCCGTTACGGAGTTGTGAACCCGAATAATTTTGAACAGCAAATCAGCTGATCGGTCCGTCCGGCGAGCCCACGCGTCCAGGCTGTGACCTGTTCGACATTCAGCGTTCAACGCGCAACCAACCGGTCGTTTTTGCACCTAAGGCGAGTGTGATCCGTTGGGGATACCGCATTGGGCGCTCACAACACAACCGCCCCAGCGTCGGCCGGGGCGGTTTTGACGGCGCGTCGGTTCTTCCGGCGCGCGCCGGCGCTTTGGACCTCAGAAACGGTAGCCCAGGCCGACGCCGACAATCCACGGATCGACGTCCACTTCACCGGCATCGACGGCCGTACCGCCGACCGAGCCGCTGACGTCGGTGTCCAGGAACAGCTTCTTCACGTCGGCGTTGACGAACCAGCCGCCGCTGATGGCGACGTCCACGCCCGCCTGCAACGCGGCGCCGAAGCTGTTGTCGTAGTCGACGGAATCGAGGGCGCCGGGGCTTTCGTCGAAGAAAGCCGTGTAGTTGACGCCAGCGCCGACGTAGGGGCTGATGCGCTCGCTCGGGCGGAAGTGGTACTGCGCCGTCAGCGTGGGCGGCAGCAGGCGCACGTCGCCGAGGCTGGCGTCACCCAGGGCCGCGTTGCCGTCGACGGAGACGTCGTGCCTGGCGGTGGCCGCGATCAGCTCGGCCGCGATGTGGTCGGTGACAAAGTAGGTGACGTCCAGTTCCGGGACGACCTTGTCCTCGATGTCGATGTCGCCGCCGCCGGGCGAGATGGACGCGCCCTCGTCCGGCAGAATGCCAATGGCGCGCCCGCGCACCATGATGTCGCCGGCCGTCTTGGGCTCGAAATTCTGCGCGGCGGCGGTCACCGGCGCCAGCATGGCCGCCGCGGCCAGCGCGCCGACAGCGATACGCTTCATCTGCATGGTCCCCTTCACATCCCGCTTGGTGGTGTCCTCACGATTTCGTGAGCGGGAACCTACCCGCACGCGGGCGGGGACGATTTGATCGACGTCAATCCGGGGCCGGACCGGCCTCACACGGCCCCGCCCCGGTAAAACCGATCACGCCGAGCGGATGTCGCCGACGAACCCCTCCACCTTGGTCTGGAGCGTGGAGGACTGCGTATCCAGATCCTTGGCGGTGGAGAGCACGTCGGTCGCGTAGGAGCCGGTCCGGTTGGCCGCATCCGTGACCTGGGCGATCGTCTCGGTCACCTCCTTCGCGCCCTTCGAGGCCTCCTCGATGTTGCGCGCGATCTCCTGGGTCGAGGCGTTCTGCTGCTCCATGGCGGAGGCGATGGAGGACGCGGCCTCGTCGATCTCCTTCACGCTGCCGGTGATGGCCTCGATCGCCTGGACGGCCTCCTGCGTCTCGTTCTGCACGCGCGTGATGCGGCCGGCGATGTCCTCGGTCGCCTTGTGCGTCTGGTTGGCGAGGTTCTTGACCTCGTCGGCGACGACGGCGAAGCCCTTGCCGGCCTCGCCCGCGCGCGCGGCCTCGATCGTGGCGTTGAGGGCAAGCAGGTTCGTCTTCTCCGCGATGTCCTGGATCTGCTGGATGACGTCGCCGATCTGGTTGGCGGCGTCGCGCAGCGCCTGCACGCGCTCGTTGGCGCGGTCGGCCTCGCCGCGGGCAGTCTGGGCAGTTTCGGAGGCCTGAGTGATGCGGCCCGAGACCTCTTCGATGGACTGGGTCAGCTCCTGCGCCGCCGAGGCCACGGTTTCCACATTCGTGCTGGCCTGCTCGGCCGCGGAGGCGACGGCCTGGGCCTTTTGCTCGGTGTCGTTGGCGACCTCCGACATGCTCTGCGCCGTGGGCTTCAGGCGGCCGCTGGCGTTGTCCAGGTGCTGGGTGATCTCGCCCACCTCGTGCTGGAAGCGGTCGGCCAACTGGTTCATGGCGCGGCGCTTTTCCTCGTGCGCCTCCTTCTCCGCGCGGTCGTGGCGCAGGCTTTCGGCCTCGCGCGCGTTGTCGCGGAAGACCTGGACGGCGCGCGCCATGTCGCCGAATTCGTGCGGCGCATCCGTGTAGGGGACGTCGACGTCGTGCTTGCCGTTCGCCAATTCGCCCATGACGGCTGTCAGGGATTCGGCCGGCTGCGTGATGCGGGAATGGACCATCCGCCAGGACACGATGAGCGTGATGCCCGAAACGACGGCGAGCACGAGCGCGCCAACGAGCTTGATGACGGCCGTTTCCGACGTGGCCGCCTGGTACTGGAACCAGACCGTGACGACCAGAAGGACGTTCGCGATCGTGCCGAAGAGCGCCAGCGCGGCGATCGCCGTGAAAACCGAGTCCCGGACGCGCATCGTTCCCTCCCTGGGCTGCAGGCTGGTCCCCGTTTGATTCATAAACACGCGGAAAGCAACCGCGTGCACGCGATGGCCGGCCCGCGCCATGACCTGCCGCAAAGCCGGCGCGGCGCCGGCCCTGGACCCGCACGCCCGACCCCGGCCCAAGATGTCGTGGCCAAACGGACGCCCAACCGGCACATGCGCACGCTGGCACGGCACCGCCCCGCGCGGCTCGGATCAGGTTTGCGCGCGCTGCATCGGCCGGCCGGCATGGACGCGCGGCCGCCGCACCGGGGCGGAAACGTGAAACGCGCGTCACACGCCGCGTCGCCGCGGTCAAGGTCGATTTGAAATTGAATCGGCGGAATTTTTGTCCACACCATCCACAGCGACAAATCCACAGCCTGTCCCCAGGCCGCCAGGTTATCCACAGGCTGTCCCCGGCCGGGATGTCCAGAATTAGGGCTTTACACCCAGCCGCCTACCATGTTTAGTAGATCGTGGCAGCGGACGGCGGGGGCTCACACGCCGGCCAGGCAGCCGCCCACGCCATTCGCGACCACCCACAATCAATCGTTTGATTCGGATTTTATTGGTTTCAAACGCCGTCCATTTGCGATTCGACGGGATATACCTTTGA
Source organism: Limimonas halophila (assembly GCF_900100655.1). NCBI lineage: Bacteria > Pseudomonadati > Pseudomonadota > Alphaproteobacteria > Rhodospirillales > Rhodovibrionaceae > Limimonas > Limimonas halophila. Next base: position 170,373 of record NZ_FNCE01000004.1, on the reverse strand, counting down.
GGGAATGAGGCCGTGCGGTCCGCGCATTCGCATGGGTGCGGGGATACGGCGCCTCAACCGGACGAGCGCATCTCACAGCGGGCGCGAGCAGCCCGGCCGCGCCCGTGACGCAGAGGGGGAGTCATGAAGATCGAGCGACGCTACACGCGCGCCGACCGCGAGGTGTTCGAGGACATGCCCTTCCGGGCGACGACGAGCGAGATCCGCAACCCGGACGGCTCGCTCGTCTTCCGCCAGGAGGGCCTGGAGGTGCCGGCCGACTGGAGCCAGGTCGCCAGCGACATCCTGGCCCAGAAGTACCTGCGCAAGCGCGGCGTGGCCTCGCACCTGAAGCGCGTCGAGGAGAACGACGTGCCGAGCTGGCTGTGGCGTTCCGTCCCCGACGAGGACGCGCTCGCCAGCGAGCCGGACGCCGAGCGCGACGGCAGCGAGACCAGCGCCAAGCAGGTCTTCAACCGCATGGCCGGCACCTGGACCTACTGGGGCTGGAAGGGCGGCTACTTCGACACCGAGGCCGACGCGCGCGCATTCTATGACGAGATGCGCTACATGCTCGCCACGCAGATGGCGGCGCCCAACTCCCCCCAGTGGTTCAACACCGGGCTGCACTGGGCCTACGGCATCGACGGGCCGAGCCAGGGCCACTACTACGTCGACCCCTTCACCGGGGAGATGACGGAGTCCAAGAGCGCCTACGAGCACCCCCAGCCGCACGCCTGCTTCATCCAGTCGGTCAACGACGACCTGGTGAACGACAACGGCATCATGGACCTGTGGGTCCGTGAGGCGCGGCTGTTCAAGTACGGCTCGGGCACGGGCACCAACTTCTCCTCCGTGCGCGGGGCCGGCGAGAAGCTCGCCGGCGGCGGGCGCTCGTCCGGGCTGATGTCCTTCCTCAAGATCGGCGACCGCGCGGCGGGCGCGATCAAGTCCGGCGGCACGACGCGCCGCGCGGCCAAGATGGTCACGGTCGACGTCGACCACCCCGACATCGAGGACTACATCGACTGGAAGGTGGTCGAGGAGCAGAAGGTCGCCGCGCTCGTCACCGGCTCCAAGCAGTGCAAGCAGCACATGCACGCCGTCATGGCCGCCTGTAACGCGTGGCGGGAGTCCGGCGAGGCCGCCTTCGATCCCAAGCAGAACCCGGACCTGAAGGGGGCCATCAAGGACGCCCGCGCCGCCCAGGTGCCGGAGAACTACGTCCAGCGCGTCATCCAGTTCGCGCGCCAGGGCTACACCGAGATGGTGTTCCCCGAGTACGACACGGACTGGGACAGCGAGGCCTACAACACCGTCTCGGGCCAGAACTCCAACAACTCGGTGCGCGTCAGCGACGCCTTCCTGCGGGCCGTGGAGAACGGCGAGGACTGGCCGCTGATCAACCGCGTGGACGGCAGCCGCGCCGGCACGGTCAACGCCAGCGAGCTGTGGGATAAGATCGGCTACGCCGCCTGGGCCTGCGCCGATCCGGGCATCCAGTACGACAGCACGATCAACGCCTGGCACACCTGCCCCAACTCCGGGCGGATCAACGCCAGCAACCCGTGCTCGGAGTACATGTTCCTGGACGACACCGCGTGCAACCTGGCCTCGATCAACCTCATGCCGTTCCGCGGCGAGGCCGGGTTCGACGTGGAGGGCTTCCGCCACGCCACGCGGCTGTGGACGGTGGCGCTCGAAATCTCGGTGATGATGGCGCAGTTCCCCTCCGAGGCGATCGCGCGCCTGTCCTACCGCTTCCGCACGCTGGGCCTGGGCTACGCCAACCTGGGCGGCCTGCTGATGGCCGAGGGCCTGCCCTACGACAGCGAGCAGGGCCGCGCCATGGCCGGCGCGATCTCGGCTGTGATGACGGGTGAGTCCTACGCCGCCTCCGCCGAGATGGCGAGCGAGCTGGGCGCCTTCCCCGGCTTCGCGGAGAACCGCGAGCCCATGCTGGCGGTGATGCGCAACCACACCCGCGCGGCCCACGGCGCCGAGGCGGGCTACGAGGGCCTGACCCACGCGCCGGTGGCGCTGGACCACGCCAACCTGCCCGACCGCAACCTGGGCGAGGCCGCCAAGGCCGCCTGGGACCGCGCGCTGGAGCTTGGTGAGGAGCACGGCTACCGCAACGCGCAGGCCACGGTGATCGCGCCCACGGGCACGATCGGCATGGTGATGGACTGCGACACCACCGGCATCGAGCCCGACTTCGCCCTGGTGAAGTTCAAGAAGCTGGCCGGCGGCGGCTACTTCAAGATCATCAACCGCACCGTGCCGGAGGCGCTGGCGAAGCTCGGCTATCCGGAGGATCAGGTCGAGGCCATCGTCCGCCACGCCGTCGGCAACGGCACGCTGGAGAACGCGCCCGGCGTGAACCACGACGCCCTGCGCAAGGTCGGCTTCACCGAGGAGGCGCTGGCGAACCTGGAGGGCGCGCTGGGCAGCGCCTTCGACATCCGCTTCGCCTTCAACAAGTGGACGCTGGGCGAGGTGTTCTGCAAGCAGACGCTCGGCTTCACCGACGCCCAGCTGAACGACATCGGCTTCGACATGCTGGCCGCGCTCGGCTTCAGCGAGGAGGCCATCGACGCCGCCAACACCTACTGCTGCGGCGCCATGACGGTCGAGGGCGCGCCCTACCTGAAGGCCGAGCACCTGCCGGTGTTCGACTGCGCCATCGCCTGCGGGCGCAAGGGCACGCGCTCGCTGTCGGTGGAGAGCCACATCCGCATGATGGCGGCGGCGCAGCCGTTCATCTCGGGCGCGATCTCCAAGACGATCAACATGCCCAAGGCGGCGACGGTCGAGGACTGCAAGGACGCCTACAAGCTGTCCTGGCGTCTCGGCCTCAAGGCCAACGCCCTGTACCGCGACGGCTCCAAGCTGTCGCAGCCGCTGGCGGCCTCGCTGATCGCGGACGACGAGGACGAGGACGCCGAGGAGGTCGCGGACGCGGTGGCCGAGGCCCCGGCCCAGGAGCGCGCGCAGATGATCACTGAGCGCGTGGTCGAGCGCGTGATCGAGAAGCGGGCCGAGCGCCGTCGCCTGCCCGGCCGGCGCAAGGGCTACACGCAGAAGGCCAACGTGGGCGGCCACAAGGTGTATCTGCGCACGGGCGAGTACGAGGACGGCGATCTGGGCGAGATCTTCATCGACATGCACAAGGAGGGCGCGGCCTTCCGCTCGCTGATGAACAACTTCGCCATCGCCATCTCGATCGGGCTGCAGTACGGCGTGCCGCTGGAGGAGTACGTGGACGCGTTTACGTTCACGCGCTTCGAGCCCTCGGGGATGGTCGAGGGCAACGACACCATCAAGATGGCGACCTCGCTGCTCGACTACATCTTCCGCGAGCTGGCGGTGAGCTACCTGGGCCGCGACGACCTCGCCCACGTCTCGCCCAGCGACACCTGGCCGGACGCCGTCGGCGAGGGCGAGCAGTCGGCGCTCGGCGAGGACGAGGTGCAGGAAACGGTGCGCCGCTACGCCTCCACCGGCTACGTGCGCAACGCCCTGACGGTCTATCACGGCAACCAGGGCGGCGAGACGACCGCCCGCGCCGCCGGCGGTGGCGGCGGCCCGGTTGGCGGCTCGGCGGCCGCCAGCGCGGGCACGGCCACGGTGAGCACGACCACCCGCCCGTCCGGCGGCACGTCCACCGGCGGCTCGGGGCGCGACCGCGCGATGGCGGAAGCCCGCCTCAAGGGCTACGAGGGCGACGCCTGCGATTCCTGCGGCAACTTCACCCTCGTCCGCAACGGCACCTGCCTGAAGTGCGTCACCTGCGGGAGCACGACCGGGTGTAGTTGACGATTATCAGCGATGCGGTGGTTGCAAACCACCGCATCGCCTACGATAATCCTTATATGAGGAACTCAAAACATATTATCTTATAGAGAGTATTGACATATGGTGTACAGAAAGCGCGATATGGATTCACTTGTCTATACGCTCTATGATTTTCTCCCTTGGACCAAACACCCAAAGGGTAAATATTATTACACCATTCCTGCTGTCGCTGAAGACCTCAGCGCCCGTCATCTTATTCCTGACGTCCACAGCAAGTCTTATGGACTATTTCTTCTGCTTTCTAACGCAATACAAACGGACAAAGCAATATTTGCAAACCTCGTCACCAATATTGTTCTTCGCGGTCTAGAGAAGCCAAAAAACAGGGGGCAAATCACGCAAGATCAAGTCTTAAAGGTCGTCGAACAATGTGAAAGAATTGGCATACGCATAAAAACTTTAAAATCTGATAAAATTATAGAACAAATTCCGCAGAATCAGGACGAGAATGAATACTTCATTAAATGGCTCCATGACATGGACAAAATGGAGAGCATTCGCCGCGGGCGCGAGTTTGAGCAATTCTTAAATGAGCTTTTTGACTTTTTTCGGCTTTCGCCAAATCCAGCTTTTCGCCTAAAAAACGAAGAAATCGACGGGAGCTTTGTCCTAGGACATACGCCATATTTGCTCGAAGCCAAGTGGCATACAAAAAAATTGGGGTCGAAGAGCTCCAAAAGTTCCATTCTAAGCTTATAGGACGACCAGATTGGGCAAGAGGAATTTTTGTAAGCTATTCAGGTTTTGCGAGCGGAAGTCTAGAAGCTATATCTAGCGGACGCCCGACAAAATTTGTGTGCATGGACGGAACTGACATTGAACAATGCTTAGAGAATCGGATGAATCTGAAAACGATCATTGAGGAAAAAGTTCGATACAGTGCCGAGACCAACTCCCCTTTTGTTCCCGTAAAGAACTTACGTATCTGAACGCATAAGGCAGCGGAAAAGCGACCGTGCGGCGGCTTCGCCCGCCACGCGCTCCATAGACGGCGCGCGGCGGGCAAGCCGCCTTTCCGCACCGGTGGTTCGGCGCGTGCGGTCATGTCGGATTGCCGCCTTCGGCGGCAAATCCGCCTTACATGGTAAGGTTCGTTTCCATCGCCCTGCCACGGCACGGCCGGCATCGTGGCGGCCCGCTCGTACAGCGCCGTCAGGCCGTCGTTGTCGCTTTGACACCACGCGCCGCCCCGGCTACGCGAGGCCGCATGTTGACCGGGCGGCAAATCCGCATGGCGCGCGCCGCGCTGGACTGGAGCCTGCGCGTCACGGCCGAGCGCGCGGGCGTTCACGAAAACACCGTCCGCCGCATCGAACGCGGCGAAAACACCAACCCCGGCACCCTCTTCCTGCTCAAATCCACCTTCGAGGCCGCCGGCGTCACCTTCCTCGACAACGGCGGCGTCGTGCCGCCAGAAATAGAGACATTGTAATCACCGAGAATTAGCATCGGATTGTCAGTAGTTTTACTTCTGAAAACCGATATTATTATAATATACAAACTCGCCACCGTGCCATGAATAAATATACTTCCGTATTTAAGCATATATGTTGCAACGTTTTTGAATAATATAGATTATAAAAAATGATATGTGTTAATACATGCAAAGCAAAAAACGTTTGACGAGATATAGATAAAGGTTTAGAAGAAGTTAGTATTAAATATGCTATTAGCATAACGTGAGCAGTTTAGCGTTCGGAGGTATGTGTTGACTGGAGAGGTAGAATGCGAAATGAGCCAAGGCAACGGCGGACGATTCAATCGTACCGGTGATGAGGACAACGAAGGTCAACCCAAGACGTTTTCTATAAGATCTATAATACTGGAAAAAGGCGCTACAGTCGCACCCTTATTTTATTTTATTGTCGCCATATATGGTGGCGTTCTTGAATATATTAAGTTACAATCTTATGGTATAAATTTTGCTTATTATGCAACAGTTAGTGATTTAGTGTTTGCTCCCTTTCGCAATGTCGGCATACTCGTTATCTCCATAGGAATTTTTTACTTGTGCGGGCTTATGGCTAAAAAAATAAACAAAGGTTACAGATCTCGGGCAATAGGTTCCTTTATTGGACTTATTATTGGACTTGTTTTTGTCTGGTTTTTCCACGGCACGCCTTCGGTTACCAAAGCTGTTTATAATGAATATTGTTTCGCTTTTAAACGCGGGGAGAAGAATAGTATCATTCGAGGACATCTAATTTCGAGCTTGGGGGACCACGTTTTTATTGCAGATAGCAGCATTGAAAGCGAGCACTGGACTATTCATACAATAGTTTTAAAAAGTGATAATATCGATATAATGGGGCGTCAGACGATTTTTGATGCAAACGATACGAACATTTTAGAACGAATGGCGCTCAACGGCGATCAATATCGTGATTGCACCCATGCAAACAATAGTTAGGTGAAACGGCGCATGCTACATTCAGCCTGGGGACCACCTCACAACACCCCGGCCATGAAGCCGGCGCCCATGAGGATGAGGATGGCGGCGGAGAGTTTGGGCAGGTGCGGGGCCAGGTGTTCCAGGCGGTGCTGCCAGCGCTGGTAGCCCGCGATCAGCGCCAGCGTCAGCCCCGTGATCGCGGCGATCACCGTCAGCGCGTAGACCAGCATCAGCTCCAGGCACAGGTTCGAGCCGGCGCATAGCCCGATGATCTCGAACTCCTCCTCGTGCGCGAAGCCGAGCGCGAAGGCCGCACCCGCCAGGCCCCAGAGCGTCGTGCCGCCCTCGCCGGCCGTCTCGCCGTCATCGTGATCGTGATGATGGTGGTGGTGATGCCCGTGCGCGTGGCTGTGCCCGTGCCCGCCCCGCACGACATGGCGCAGCTCCCACAGGCCGAGCGCGATCAGCAGCGCGCCGGCGGCATAATGCATCCACCACAGCTCGCCCAGCGACAGCCACGCCTTGGCGCCGAAGAACACCAGCACCACGGCAATGCTGCTGATCAGGTGCCCGGTGCCCAGGATCGCGCCCGCCGCGAACCCCGCCGCGTAGCGGTTGCGCCGCGCCACGCCGTAGCTCGCCGCCAGCGGCCAGCCGTGGCCCGGCTCGATCCCGTGCAGCAGGCCGAGCCCGATCGCCCCGGCCAGCACGGCCAAGCTTCCGTCCAGCATCACGTCTCCCGATCCGGATTGTCGCGCGGCGCGGAGTGGGCCGCCGCGAACCGGCGGCCGGGGCCATTCTCATATCAGCGAGCCAGTCAATTCATAAGCTTCGAGTGCATAGATAGCCCCATCCCCCTCTGGGTTTCGGGCCGTCGCCCCAAACCCGTCTCCCCCTTCCCCTGCAAGGGGAAGGGGGAGATTATAGAGGGGGTTGGGGTCGATACTTTCTTTAACTTGGCGGTATCAAACGTCCGCCACCGTCTCCCGCCGCAGCATGTCGACGACGCGGCGCAGGGCCTCGGTGGGTTCCAGGCCGTCGGTGAGGCCCTGTTCATAGGTGCCGAGCTGCCAGTGCGCCGAGGTGCCGCGGCGCAGGATCTCGCGGGCGTGCAGCACCTCGCGCAGGCAGCCCGCCTCTTCGGCGTCCGAGTGGATGTGGCCGATCAGTTCTTCCAGCAGGGTCGCGTAGGGCACGATCTCGCCGCGGCCGAAATCCACCAGCCCCTCGTCGATGCCGTAGCGCTGCGCACGCCAGCGGTTTTCCTGGATCAGCATGTTGGCGTAACGCCGCCAGCGCTGGTTGTTGCGCTTCAGGCGATAGAGCAGCTTCAGCAGGCACTGGAAGATCGCGGCGATGCAGATGCCGTCCTCCAGGCGCGTGCACACGTCGGTGATGCGCATTTCCAGCGTGGGGAAGCGCGCGGAGGGGCGGATGTCCCACCAGATCTTGGTGCCGTCCTCCAGCACCCCGGCGCGTTTCATCGTCTCCAGGTGCCGGGCGTAGGTGGCCCAGGAATCGAACTGCTCGGGCAGGCCGGTGCGCGGCAGCTCGTCGAACACCGCCAGGCGGTAGGATTTCAGCCCCGTGTGCTCGCCGCGCCAGAACGGCGAGGAGGTGGACAGCGCCAGCAGGTGCGGCAGGAAGTACGTCGCCTGCCCCATCAGGTCCATGCGCAGTTCGTCGTCCTCGATGCCGACGTGGACGTGCATGGCACAAATGATCATGCGCCGCGCCACCGCCTGCATGTCGCGGGCGAGGACGTTGTAGCGCTCCTTGTCGGTGTGCTTCTGGCTGGTCCAGGCGGCGTAGGGATGGGTGGACGCCGCGATGGGCGCAAGGCCGTAGTCGCCCGCGATCTCCGCCACCGAGCGGCGCAGGTGGGCGATCTCGCCGCGCAGCTCGTGGATGTCGCGGCAGATGCGCGTGCCGACCTCCACCTGACAGCGCAGGAACTCGGGGCTGACGCGCTCGCCCAGGCGCGCCTCGCAGGCGGGCATCAGCCCCTCGGGCGCCTCGCTTACGAGATCCCGCGTCGCCGGATCGACGAGCAGGTATTCCTCTTCCATGCCCAGGGAGAAGGACGGCTCGCTGGCGATCATCGCGCCTCCGCCGTTACGTCCGTCGAGACGAATACAAGGCCGGATCCTTCAGCAGCGCCTTCAGGTCGTTGGCGAGCGTGTCCGCCCACGCCTGCTGCTGGCCGGTGGTGCGCAGCAGGTCCTGGCGCAGTTCCAGCAGCAGGTTCGCCAGCCCACGCCCGTCGCCGTGCACGTTGGCCGTGTAGCCGTGGCCGTGCCGGCCCGAATAGGGCTCGTTGTCGCCGACGACGTGGCCGCGTTCGGCCATGGCGTCCATGAAGGGCGCGGCGAGGCGCGTGTCCTCGTCCCACAGCACGCCGATCTCCCAGGGGCGCTCCTGGCCGTGCATGACCGGCGTGAAGGAATGCACCGAGATCAGCACCGGCGCCGGCCCGCGCGCGTCCAGCGCGTCCAGGCGGCGCTCGATCTCGCCGTGATAGGGGTGGAAGAAGGTGTCCACGCGCCGCTGAACCGCGCTTTCGCTCAGCCCGCGGTTGCCGGGGATGACGGTGTTCTCCGCCACCGTGGGCACCAGCGTCGGGTCGTCCAGCTGGCGGTTGGGGTCGATCACCAGGCGCGAGAAGTGGGAGAGCACGCACGCCGCGTCCAGGTGCCCCGCCAGCCGCCGCGCCACCGCCGCCGCGCCCGGATCGTAGGCGATGTGGCGCTCGAAGTGGCGCGACTCCAACCCCAGACTGCCGAAGGCGCGCGGGACGAAGGCGCTGGCGTGGTCGCATACCACCAGCACGGGCGCGCGGCCCTCGGGGTTGTGAACCCACCAGGGCGCGGGCTCGTCCGGCGCCAGCAGCGAATGGCTGTAATGCGGATGCGGGGTGACGTCATTCATGGTGGCGGCATGGTAGAGAACTTCGCTGGGCGGCGAAATGCGGAGCTGGCACGGCCATGGACGACCTGAGCCTCATCATCACCACGCTGGGCGCGCTGCTGCTGCTGGGCATGCTGGGCGATCTGGTCTCCGCGCGGCTGCCGATTCCGCGCGTCACGCTGCTGGTGGTCGCGGGGCTGGTCCTCGGCCCGGCCGTGACCGACACGCTGCCCGCGCAGGCGCAGGACTGGTACCCCTTCATCAGCAACCTGGCGCTCTTGATGGTGGGCTTCCTGCTGGGCGGCAAGTTGTCGCGCGACACCCTGGGCCGCGTCGGCAAACCGGTCCTGGTGATATCCGTCTTCGAGGTCGTCGCCACGGTCGTGCTCGTGGCCGCCGGGCTGGCCGCGCTCGGCGTGCGCCCCGAACTCGCGCTGGTCCTCGCCGCCATCGCGCCCGCGAGCGCGCCCGCGGCCGTGACCAACGTGGTGCAGGAGCTGCGCGCCGGCGGCGACATGACGGACACGCTGCTGGGCGTGGTCGCCATCGACGACGCCTGGGGCCTGATCGTCTTCTCCGCCCTGCTCGCCACGGCGCAGGGGCTGACCGGCGACGCCGGGGGCTGGGCGGCGCTGGAACACGGCGCGCGCGAACTGGGCGGCGCCCTGGTGGTGGGGATCGTGGTGGGCGTGCCGGCGGCGTTCCTGACGGGCCGCCTGCAACCGGGCGAGCCCACGCAGGCCGAGGCGCTGGGTGTGGTCCTCCTGGCCGGCGGACTCGCCATGTGGCTGGAAGCGTCCTTCCTGCTGGCGGCCATGCTGGTGGGCGCGACCGTCGCCAACCTGGCCAGCCACCACGAGCGCCCCTTCCACGAGATCGAGAACATCGAGTGGCCCTTCATGGTGCTCTTTTTCGTGCTGGCCGGGGCGTCGCTGCACCTGGACGCGCTCTCGTCCGTGGGGCCGATCGTTCTCGCCTACATCGCGCTGCGCGCCGTCGGGCTGTTCACCGGCGCCTATGCCGGCGGCTTCGCCGCGGGCACCAGCAAAAGCGCGCGACGCTGGCTCGGCGCGGCCATCATGCCGCAGGCCGGCGTGGCGCTCGGCATGGCGCTGGTGGCCGGCAACGCCTTTCCGGCGCTGCGCGAGTCCATTCTGTCGCTGGTCGTGGCCTCGACCGTCGTGTTCGAGCTGTCCGGCCCCATCCTCACCCGGCTGGCCCTCGTGCAGGCGGGCGAAGCCGGCAAGGGCACCGGTCGTGTCGGCGAGGCGTGAGCCTCCCCCGGACGGGTTGCGCCCGACGCATGCCAGGGCGCACGCGGCCCCGCGCGCGGGCCGCACGGCTTGACCTCTCGTTCTGGGTCAGCATGCTGCGCCGCGAAGAGCCGCGGTTCGCCGGCATAACCTTCGCCCCGGCGCCGCCAGACACGCCCGAGGTTGAGGCCAACCGTGAGCGCCGAACAGACCGATCCCCGTTTCCGCCCCATCCCGCGCGAGCGCGTGGCCGACCGCGTCGCGCAAGAGCTGCTCAAGCTGATCCGCGCCGGCACGCTCTCGCCCGGTGAGCGCCTGCCCGGCGAGCGCCATCTGGCCGAGATGATGAACGTCTCCCGCGTGTCCGTGCGCGCGGCCCTTCAGCAGCTCAAGGACGAGGGCTACGTGGTGGCGCTGCAGGGCGGCGGCACGCGCGTCATCAGCACGGTGGACCAGCAGGACACCCCGCTCGTCCGCCTCGTCTCCGCCGACGTGGGCAACCTGCGCGACCTCGCCGAAATCCGCGACAACGTGGAGGTCTGGGCCGCCCGCCGCGCCGCCGAGCGCGCGGACGACGCGGACATCGCCGCCATCGAGAACGCCCTGGCCACGATGGCCGATTGCGCGGTCGACCCCGCCGAGCGCGCGGAGGCCGACCACGCCTTCCACATGGCCATCGGCAAGGCCGCCAAAAGCCCCGTCTACACGCACATGCTGGACATGCTTGGCGGGGTGTTCGGGCGCAGCATCGGCTACCACCGCTCCGCGCTCCAGGCCGAGGACGCGCGCCAGAATCTGGTGGAGCAGCACCGCCGCATCCTCGACGCCATCCGTCGCGGCGACGCCGACGAGGCCGCCGCCGCCATGCACGACCACCTGCAGAGCATGCTGACGCTCTTCGGCCCGCAGGGCGCCGTCGCGGACGACCGCGACGACGAGGCCCCCGCGGCTCAGCCGTACAGGTAGGACACCGCCGCCACGGCGCCCATCACGCCCGCCACGTCCGCGGTCAGCCCCGTCACCAGGGCGTGGCGCGAGCGCCGCACCTGCACCGCCCCGAAATACACCGCCAGGACGTAGAAGGTCGTCTCCGTCGAGCCCTGCATCGTGGAGACGAGGTAGCCGACGTAGCTGTCCGGGCCGATCGCCGGGTCCTGGATCGTCGATGCCACGACGCCGTAGGCCCCCGACCCCGACAGCGGGCGCAGCAGCGCCATCGGCAACGCGTCCCCCGGCAGGCCGATGAGGCGCGTGACCTCGCTCAGGGGCGCGATGATCAGTTGCAGCGCCCCGCTGTCGCGCAGCATCCCCACTGCGACCAGGATCGCGACCAGATACGGGATGATGCGCAGCGCCACCTGAAAGCCGTCGCGCGCGCCCTCAACGAAGACCTCGTACACCGGCACGCGCTTGGCGAAGCCGAAGCCCAGCAGCAGCAGGATCAGCCCCGGAATGATCCACGGCGCCAGTTCCTGGCCGTACACCACGGTCGTCGGGATCAGCGCCAGCACGCCGCCGAGCACCAGCATGGAGATCCAGGCGGGATAGCCCTGCTCCGCCCCTTTCAGCTCGTCGGCGTAGGTGGTCTCCGCCTCGTCCTCGTCCAGGGGCGTGCGCTGGGGCGAATCCTGGGCCGGATCGACGACGTCGGGTTCCTGATCCGCGATGCCGGGAACGGGCTGCGGCGGGCTCCAGACGCGCTGCAGCGTCTTCGCCGTGACGATCGCCACGGTGGTCGAGCACAGCGTGGCGAACAGCGTCGTCGGCACGATCCCCGCGGGGTCGGCCGACCCGGCGGAGGCGCGCAGCGCGATGATCCCCGTGGGCAGCAGCGTCACCGAGGAGGTGTTCAGCGCCAGAAACAGCACCATGGGGTTGCTGGCGCTGCCCTTCGCCGGGTTCAGCTTGTCGAGCTGCTGCATGGCGCGGATGCCGAAGGGCGTCGCCGCGTTCCCCAGGCCCAGCACATTCGCCGAGAGGTTCAGGATCATCGCGCCCATGGCCGGGTGATCCGTCGGCACTTCGGGGAACAGCCGCACCATCACCGGCCGCAGCGCCTTGGCGACGATGCGCAGCAGGCCGCCGCGCTCCGCCACCTTCATCAGCCCCAGGAAGAGCGCCATCACGCCCACCAAGCCGATCGCCAGTTCGACCGCGCCCTTGGAGGCGTCGATGATGCCCGTCCCCAGCACCTCCATCGGGGGCGTGGGGTCCTCGGCGCCTTCCGGCGGCGCCCAGGTAACGTGACGGTACGCCGCCACCGCAAACGCAATAGCGACCAGCGCGAAAAAGACGACGTTCACGACTCACCCCGAACTGTCGGCAGTTTGACGCCACCAGTCATGCCGGTGGACGCCCGGCGGGTTCCCCCTCAGCGTCAATCTTGTCCTGGCGTGGCACGTTCCGAC
>NZ_FNCE01000004.1:0-157331 GCF_900100655.1 Limimonas halophila | reverse complement strand
AGGCAGTTCGACGCCGTCAGTCAGGCTGACGGACACCCGGCGCGTTTCCCCTCAGCGTCAATCTTGTCCTGGCGCGGCGGTTCCTGGCGTGCCTGGTTCCGACCGCCGGACGGTAGGCATTTCGATCCCATCCGTCACGCCGATGGATGCCCGCGACGCCCGATCGCGGGAGAATCCCGGCAAAGGTGGGAGCCCGCTGGACGCCCGGCATTGCCCGCGCCACGTCCCGAACGCAAGCAATCGCGCGAACCGGGCGAGGAGGCGACGGGCATGGGTGCGACACACGACAGCGCCGCGTGGGCGCGGGTTTTGGAGGCGGCCGTGGCGCACGTCTTCGACTCCGTGATGGTGACGGACGCCGAGTCCCGCATCGTCCACACCAACGCGGCGTTCACGGAGCTGACGGGCTACACGCTGGCCGAGGTCGAGGGCCACACGCCGCGATTCCTCCAGGGGCCGGCCACCGACCGCGAGGTCATTGCCCGGCTGGAGCGCACGATCGCGGACGGCGGCGTGTTCGAGGGCAGCACGGTGAACTACCGCAAGGACGGCACCGCTTTTGACATCGCCTGGCGCGTGGTGCCGGTCCGCGATGACGCCGGCGCGCTCTCGCACTACGTCACGGTCCAGCGCGACGTCTCCGCCAGCAAGACCGGGTAGCACGCGGCCCAGCGGTTCCCCTCGCGCGTCTCCTGTGATCCGCTGCACCTCACAACGCCCCGATGCGGCGGTCCAGGGCGTCGATGCGCGCCTGAAGCTCGCGCACGGCCCACAGCAGCCCCTCGCCCGGCACGCCGCCGCCCATGCCGGCCTCGCGCAGCTCCACCCGCGCATCCACACCGTCCGCGACGCGGTCCGCGAGCACGCCCAGCGCCTCCATCGCCCCGCGCAGCTCCGCCATTTCAGCTTCAAGCTCCTGCCGCCACGTCGGGCCGGCCACGACGGCCGCTTCGCTCGCATCGGGCGCTGAATCGGGCATGACGACCTCCTGACATTCGGCATTTTGCCTAATCATAGGCATAACGCCGATCCGCCGCATGTCAAGCGTATCGCCCAATCTTGATCGCATCGCTGAACCTGGCTAAGCGCGCCGTATGACCCCAGCCCAATGCCGAGCCGCGCGCGGCCTGCTCGATTGGACGATCCCCGACCTCGCGGCTGCCGCCGAGGTCAACCGCAACACCGTCAGCCAGTTCGAACGCGGCAACCGCCACCCCAACCGCCACACCCTCCGCGCCATGCGCGAAGCCCTCGAACACCACGGCGTCGTCTTCACGAACGGGCGGGAACCGGGGGTGAAGTTGGGAGAACACTCACATTCGCAGCAGAAGAGCTAACCACACACAGCCGATGTCAGGCGCCACGCTTAACCCTTTCCCATTCACGCTTCAGAATTGCATTCGACAACCTAATTATAACTGTTATAAGATCTTTTCTTTGATCGTCATCAGTAATATCATAATTAAATCTACTCTTAAGATTCGCTTTTACCGGCTCGTCAATTTTTATTGGTTGAAAACCCAACGCTTGCCGCAGAAAGAACGACAAAGTTCTATGATCTGGTTCAGATGGGTTGATGAGCAATTCAAGTTTTATTCTTGCCTTATTTGCTTCACTATCTCCTGACAAATTTAAATTTTTCAAATCTATCTCGTATTCATTTACCGGAGAAGGAATGTGAGCTATAATCTTACCTATCTATGTTCTAAAATCGTTAATCCACTCTATCCGATTTTTCGACTGAACTTGCGCACGAATCTGTATAGCGCTTACGATCGCAGTTAAAAACAACACTCCGCCGCCGCCAATAGCCACCCTCCAGTAAAATTGGCCGTCTTGGCTCGGAAATTTAGGATCAAAAAAGAATGTTGCCCAAAACACAAAAATTAAGGCTGTAATTGACAAAAATATATACACTGCATTTCTTATAATATAACCGTATTTACAAAATTTATGCCATATATATCTTGTTATGCCCTTCAGACCTTCTTCTCCATAAATCGTCTTGATACCCTTTGTGGATTTAGTATTAACATCCCCAATGGGATCACTATCGATAATTGCCGCCACGTCGTCCCAAGATACGCCTGACCCTTTTTTCGATTTTGGATGCCACCAAGTCTCGCATCTCAAATTTGTCCAATACTTTATTGATATGCAAGAAACTATGGTAATCGCCGCGATAACCCATAAAGCAAACATATCTATCATGAGCGAATCTTCCAAGATTTTCTCCAGAAATTGCCAAATTGGTGATTTTTCATTTTTCTCAAAAACTACTGGAAAACGCACGCGCCCCAAGAATTTACTTTCGATCATGACACTCTACCCACCAAGTCATTCAACTCTGAAAAACCGCCACACACTCCGCACGATCAGCGCCAGCAGACCGTAGGCGACGGCCACGGTGGCGAGGATGAGCCACGCGGGCGTGTAGGCATGGCCGATCTCGACGGCGTTCCGGGCAACATAGACGCCGAGCGCAACGATCAGGCCGTCGCGCCCCTCCGGAAACCCGCGCGCCAACAGCGAGAAAAGCTGGTCTAGCATCGCTTCCATGCACGGCCCGCGCCGGTCTTTGGCTTCGGGTGCACGAAGCGCGCGAGCACGCTGGCGGCGACGAAGGCCATGAAGCCAAGGACGGTCAGCGCGTTCGTCCACATCGCCGGGGCAATGACGCTCGCGACGAGGCCGATCGCCGCGACCAGCAGACCGGCAAGCCCCAGCGCCACGACCAGCAGCTTGTAGGCGAAGGGCGCGTTCGATCCCGTCTTCCCGGAGCGGGTCGTGTAGGCGATCGTCTTGATCGGCGTCCGGAACGCTTCCGCATGCCAGCGCATCGTCATTGGCCGGTCGCCTCGTGCGCTCCCGTGTGGTACCAGACATAGCCGCAGTTGCCGCAGATGCGGACCCTGACGGGGAGCCCCACGTGCCCGTTCGCCGTGTCGGCCATCAGGATCGGCTGGAATCCCGCGCGCAGCTCTTCTTCCTCGGGCGTCGGCTCGCCCCACTGCTTGGCGTCGCAAATGGGACACGCCGGCGAGATGCGCTGGCCGTCCCGCGTTTCCAGGATCACTTCATGCGCCCGGTTGGACTCGTCATTGCTCATCGCGTGCGCCGCATTTGCTCCGTCACGGTCCGTCACCCGCATACGATTGAAGCGTGGCAGGCGCGTCAAGGCGCCGCAACACGGCCTGTTCCCGCCCGCGTGCCCATCTCGTGCACCGCACGCATGGACACACGCGCGGGCGCGCGGTAGGTAGCGCGTGTCGGAAACCGGATGGGGAATCGCAGCGGTGAAAGCGCGCGTTCACGTCACGCTCAAATCGGGGGTGCTCGACCCCCAGGGCAAGGCCATCGAGCACGCCCTTACGCAGCTCGGCTTCGAGGGCGTGGATAGCGTCCGCGCCGGCAAGGTCATCGACCTGGAGCTGAGCGACACCGACGAGGCCAGCGCCCGCGAGCGCGTGGACGCCATGTGCCAGCAGCTCTTGGCGAACACCGTGATCGAGACCTATTCCATCGAGTTGAGCGCGTGATGCGCGCCGCCTACGTCGTCTTCCCCGGCTCCAACTGCGACCGCGACGTGGCCGTCGCGTTGGAGCAGGCCACGGGCCGCCCGCCGCACGCCGTCTGGCACAAGGCCGCGGCGCTGCCGGACGTGGATCTGGTTGCCCTGCCCGGCGGCTTCACCTACGGCGACTATCTGCGCCCCGGCGCCATCGCCGCGCACTCCCCCGTCATGCGGGCGGTGTGTGCGCACGCGCACAAGGGCGGCGCGGTGCTCGGCATCTGCAACGGCTTCCAGGTGCTCACCGAGAGCCACCTGCTGCCCGGCGCGCTGATCCAGAACGCCTCGCTGCGCTTCGTCTGCAAGGACGTGCACCTGCGCACGGAAACCGCAACCTCGCCCTTCACCGCCGGCTACGCGCGCGGGCAGGTCGTCACCTTCCCGGTGGCGCACGGCGACGGCAACTACGTCATCGGCGACGACGACCGCAAGCGCCTGGAAGACCAGGACCGCATCGCCTTCCGCTACTGCGAGGCCCACGGCGCGCTGACCGAGAGCGCGAACCCCAACGGCTCGGTCGCCAACATCGCCGGGGTGCTGAGCGAGAACCGGCGCGTGCTCGGCCTCATGCCGCACCCGGAGCGCCTGGCCGACCCCATGCTCGGCGGCAGCGACGGCGCGCGCCTGTTCGCCTCGGCCGTCGAGCAGCTCGCGGCGGCGTGAGGCGAATTGCTGCTACGCGCGACGTGAAGGACAGGGCCTCATCCTGTCCTTCTCCTGAAGGAGAAGGAACCCAGCCGAAGCTCCGCAGAAGCCCCCTCTCCTTCAGGAGAGAGGCGCGAAGCCGGCCGGCTTTGCGGGGGTGAGGCAACGGCCCGAAGATCACCCCTTGGCGCCGCCATCCACGGAACAGTGCCAAATATCCCATGACCGATAACACCACCCCCGAAATCACCCCCGAGCTGATCGCCGAGCACGGTCTGACGCCCGAGGAGTACCAGCGCGTCGAGGCCATCCTGGGCCGCGCGCCCAACCACGTGGAACTCGGCATCTTCTCCGTCATGTGGTCGGAGCACTGCTCCTACAAGTCGTCCAAGACGTGGCTGAAGCAGCTCCCCACCGAGGGGCCGCGCGTCGTCCAGGGCCCGGGCGAGAACGCCGGCGTGGTGGACATCGGCGACGGCCAGGTGGCGATCTTCAAGATCGAGAGCCACAACCACCCCAGCTACATCGAGCCCAAGCAGGGCGCGGCGACGGGCGTGGGCGGCATCCTGCGCGACGTCTTCACGATGGGCGCGCGGCCCGTTTGCCTGCTCAACGCGCTGCGCTTCGGCGATCCGCAGGACTCGCGCACGCGCCGCCTGGTCGACGGCGTGGTGCGCGGCATCGGCGGCTACGGCAACTGCGTGGGCATCCCCACGATCGCGGGCGAGGTCGGCTTCCACCGCGCCAACAACGCCAACAACCTCGTCAACGCGATGTGCGTGGGCGTCGCCGACCGCGACAAGGTCCACTACGCCACCGCCGCCGGCACGGGGAACCCCGTGGTCTACGTCGGCGCGCGCACGGGCCGCGACGGCATCCACGGCGCCACGATGGCCTCCAGCAGCTTCGAGGCCGACAGCGGCGAGGACCAGCGCCCCACGGTCCAGGTCGGCGACCCCTTCACGGAAAAGCTGCTGATCGAGGCGTGCCTGGAGCTGATGGCGACCGACGCCGTCGTGGGCATTCAGGACATGGGCGCGGCCGGGCTCACCTCCTCCTCGTTCGAGATGGCGTCCAAGGCCGGCACCGGCATCGAGCTGGACCTGGACCACGTGCCCCGGCGCGAAACCGGCATGAACGCCTACGAGATCATGCTGTCCGAAAGCCAGGAGCGCATGCTGATGATCCTGCGCCCCGGCTGGGAGGACACCG
This sequence comes from Limimonas halophila, assembly GCF_900100655.1. Lineage (NCBI taxonomy): Bacteria > Pseudomonadati > Pseudomonadota > Alphaproteobacteria > Rhodospirillales > Rhodovibrionaceae > Limimonas > Limimonas halophila. The sequence continues at coordinate 151,903 of NZ_FNCE01000004.1, read as the reverse complement.
CGCGCGCGATCTTCGAGAAGTGGGACCTGGAGATGGCCGTGGTCGGCCGCGTCACCGAGACGGGCCGCATGGTCATCCACAACGAGGGCCAGCGCGTCGCCGACCTGCCCATCGACCCGCTGGCCGAGGAAGCGCCCGAATACCAGCGCCCCTGGGAGGCCACCCCCGCGCAGGCCGTGGTGAACGGCGTCGACGTGCCGGCCCCGGCCGATGCGGCGGACGCGCTCAAGCGCCTCATGGCCTGCCCCGACCTGGCCTCGAAGCGCTGGGTGTGGGAGCAGTACGACCACATGGTGGGGGCCGACACCGTCCAGCGCCCGGGCGGCGACGCCGGCGTGGTGCGCGTCCACGGCACCCGCAAGGGCCTGGCGGTGACGACGGACTGCACGCCGCGCTACGTCGAGGCCGATCCTGTCGAGGGCGGCAAGCAGGCGGTCGCGGAATCCTGGCGCAACCTGACGGCCGTGGGCGCCGAGCCGCTGGCGCTCAGCGACAACATGAACTTCGGCAACCCCGAAAAGCCGCGCATCATGGGCCAATTCGCCGGCGCGGTGGACGGCATGCGGCAGGCGTGCACGGCGCTCGCCTACCCCGTGATCTCGGGCAACGTCTCGCTCTACAACGAAACCGGCGACACGGCCGTGCAGCCCACGCCCACGGTCGGCGGCGTGGGGCTGCTGCCCGAGCTGGACGCCATGAGCACCGCGGCCTTCCGGCGCGAGGGCGACAGCATCGTGCTGCTGGGCGCCACCGAGGGCCACCTGGGCGCCTCGCTCTACCTGCGCGAGCTGTGCGGACGGGAGGAAGGCGCGCCGCCGCCGGTGGACCTGGAGGCCGAGCGCCGCGCGGGCGATCTGGTACGCCGGCTCATCCGCGACGGCCGCGTGTCGGCCTGCCACGACGTTGCCGACGGCGGCCTCGCGGTGGCCGTGGCGGAGATGGCGCTGGCCGGCGACGTGGGCGCCGAGATCGCCCAGCCGGACGGGGCAAAGGGCCCAATCCACGCGTGGTTGTACGGCGAAGACCAGGGCCGCTACTGTGTCGCCACGCCGTCGCCGGATGCGGTGCTGGACGCCGCGGCGGCGGCCGGCGTGCCGGCGGTCGCGATCGGCCGCACCGGCGGTCGCGCGTTGAAGCTGCCGGCCGGGGAAACCATCTCCCTGGACGATCTGCGCGCGGCGCACGAGGGCTGGCTGCCCGCCTACATGGCGGGCGACGCCTGAGCCCGACGACCAAACATCCCGGCGACGGAGCGGTGGCCGCCATGGCGATGAACGCCCACGAGATCGAGCGCCTCATCAAGGAGGGCATCGAGGACGCCCAGGTCACGATCGAGGACCTGGCCGGGGACGGCGACCACTACGCCGTCTACGTCGTCTCGCCCGCCTTCGAGGGCAAGACGCGGGTGCAGCAGCACCAGATGGTCTACAAGGCGTTGCAGGGCGCGATGGGGAACGAGCTGCACGCGCTCGCCCTGCAGACCTCGCCGCCGCAGCGCCAGACCAGCTAAGCCGTTCACACATTTATTCGCACGCGCGATGCGAGGGATCGAGCCATGACCGAGCAGTCGGTGGAAGACCGGATCAGCCAGGAAATCCAGGATCACGATGTCGTCGTCTACATGAAGGGGACGCCCGTGTTCCCGCAGTGCGGCTTCTCCGCCGCCGTGGTGCAGGTGCTCAACCACCTGGGCGTGAAGTTCCACGGCGTGAACGTGCTGGAGGACCCGGCGCTGCGCCAGGGCATCAAGGACTTCTCGCACTGGCCGACCATTCCGCAGCTCTACGTGAAGGGCGAGTTCGTCGGCGGCTGCGACATCGTCCGCGAGATGTTCCAGACCGGCGAGCTGCAGGAGACGCTGCAGAACAAGGGCGTGCAGGCCGAAAACGCGGGCTGAGGCTCGCACCGGCGGCGGGGCCGCGCGCCCCTGACCGCCGGACAAGGCGGTGCTACCCTGGCTGGACAGACCAGGGGGATCGATGTCGGACGTTCGGGACCGGCCGCGCTATGAGCGGGACTTTTACGCCTGGACCCAGGACCAGGCGGCCCGCCTGCGCGCGCTGACGGGCAGCAACGCCATCGACAGTGAGCATCTGGCCGAAGAGGTCGAGGACTTGGGCCGAAACGCGCTGAATCAGGTGCACACGCATCGCGCATGATGCGACAACGCTGAAGCCAGCGCGCCGCATAATGCGCCGTTTCTCCTTCAGTATTCGGGCATGATTGCGCGCCTGCGGCGCGCGAGCCTGCTCAGGCAGGCTGTCCAGAGCCCAGGCCTTTCCAGACCTGACCTCATCATGCCCGTGTCCAGCTTTTCGCCCACCTCCTGGTCGCCGCGTGGTCGCCCAGCCGGGAGCCGCAAAGGTCTCATCGTGATGGACGGGTCAATTTTACGCCCAAGGTGTTCCACCTTGACCGAATTGACCCGTGGCGCAGCGAAATCCGCCAGCACCATCTGCACGCAACGGTCGCGTTCTCCCCAAGCATGCGGCAAAAACTGGATCTGGATCGCATCTGGCGCCAGGGCGTCGCGCTGGCCAACGACAAGCTGGCCGATGCGGGCGAAGCGCAGCTTCCCAGCTCGCTTGCCTGCCCCTTCACGCTCGACGAGATCTTGAGCGAGGCGCTGGATCTGGACGCCGCACGCTCGCGCGCAGCGGACACACTGAAAGCGGCGAGCCGTCCGGCGTAGCGCGCTCACCACCCTACTGATGCGGCTCCAGGTGCGAGCGGATGTCCTCGCGCAGGTAATCCAGCTCATCGATGCGGTTGCGCGCGGCGATCATGGCCTGGTCGATTTCGTCCAGGTAGTGCTCCCACATGCCGGAGGGCGCGCTTAGGTCCGCCAAGCCATCCGTGATCAGGCGGCGTTTTTCGTCCAGTTCCTGCAGGTGCTGGGTTTCCGTGCGCAGGAGCTGTTCCGTCAGGGCCAATTCCGCGTTCAGCCGCGCGCGTTCGGGCTGCTCACCCTGGGCCATGGCCGCCTCCCGTGCACACCCATCAGCCGCGCGTGAACAAGCCGGGCCGCACCATCCAGGCGAGCGCCCAGCCCTCGTCCGTCCGGTCCAGGCCCACGGCGCTGCCGGGCTCGAAGGCCACGGTCATGCCCGCCGGATCGCCCGTGAGCAGGCGGCTCGCCAGCCGGCCCAGAAAGGGCTGATGCCCCACGATCATCAGATCGCTCTGCCGCTCGGCAAGCTCGGCGGCGACCGGCTCGACGTCGTCGCTCGGCCCGAGGCCGTCGCGCGCCGCCGCGGCGTTGCCGACCGAGAGGGTTTCCGCCGTCTGCCGGGCGCGCGGCTTCCCGCTGTGCCAGACCGTCGGCGGCACGGCCTCGGCGCGGCCGAGAAAGCTGGCGAGCGCATCCGCGTCCCGCCGGCCGGTGTCGGTGAGCGGCCGGCTGGGGTCCTGATCCTTGGGAACGGCTTGCCCGTGTTGCACCAGCACCAGCTGCATCACGCGCCTCCCTGCTCACCGTCGTGTCGAGCCCCGCATGATGGACCCGCGCCCGTGCGAGCGTCGAGAGGCCGCCGAGCTCACTCGAACAGCATGAAGTAGCCGTAGGCTACCATCACGGCCGGCACCGCCGAATAGAGCGTGGCGACGATGGCAGCCTTCGGGGCGATGGCGATGGCCGGGAAGAGCGCGTCGCCGTCGTTGGAGATGGCGTTGCCCAGCTGGGCCGAGAGCGGCACCACCTCCTGGATGTAGAGCGTCGTCACGACGATCTGCGGGCCGCACCCCGGCAGGAAGCCGACCACCACCGCCAGCAGCGGCACGAGGTAGGCCCAAGTGTGGAAGATCCCGCCCAGGTCGATGCCCGTGAAGTGCACGCCCAGCTCGTAGACCAGGAAGCCCACGACCACCCACACGGTGACAAAGTTCGTGGTGTCCATCATCCGGGTCATGGGCCCACCCGACCGGCACACGCCGGGGTCGAAACGCTGCTCGGGGTCCAGCGTCCACATGCCGAGCGCGAGCAACGCGCCCACCATGCCGATCGCCTGGGTGGGCTCGTAGGCCGCGAGTGGACCGAAGAGCGCGTCGGTATCGACCTCCAGCAGCAACAGCACGCCCAGCACGAAGCCCGGCACGACGACCGCGAACCAAGCCGGCCGCAGCGGGTTCAGGCGCGCCCCATCGCTCTGGGGGATCTGCGGGCTGACGTCCAGGCGCGCCTGACGCATGAAGTTGGGGCCGTGGATCAGGTCGATGATGGTGCCGGAGACGATGCCGACGCCCGCGCCCAGCGCGTACACCGCCACGGCCGTGGTGGGTTCGGCCGCCAGCAGCAGGAACGCGGCGTCGCCCATCGTCGCCGTGAGCACGGCCACCACGGCGCCGAAGCTGATCGCCCCGCGCACGTATTGCACGACCACGACCACCGCGCCGCCGCAGCCCGGTAGCGCGCCCAGCAGCGCGGCGATGGGGATCTGCCAGCGCCGGTGCTGATCCAGAAAGGTGGCGAAGTCGGTCTTCTGCCGGGACTCGACGAAGTAGATCAGCCCCAGCGTGGCGGCGACGAAAACGGACACCTGCAAATAGGCGTCCGCCAGCATCGCGGCCATGATTTCGCGCGTCTCCGGCCCCACCAGCGCGAGCCCGGCCAGGATCGCCAACAACAGCAGCTTCGCCGGCCCCAGCGACCGCGCGTAACTGGCGGAGTACGTCAAACTCGTCATCGCGCTTGCAACCAGTGTCGTCATGCCCCGTCCCGCGCCGCGCCTGTCACCCGGAGGGTCGTTCAGCAATGGCTCCGGAATTCGGTATGGTCGTCAGAATTAAGCCGTGGCTAAACTTGGGCGCGGTCGCGGCTTTTGTCAATTCGGCTGCGTGCGGTAGAACGCCTCAGCGTGGCGACCCTGGAGCTTCCATGCCGACCCGCGACCCCAATCAGCCCAGCAGCGGCGATCAGCTGATCGCGCCGGACGCCCACGCGCGCCAGCACGAGCGCGTCCGCCAGGCGCACCAGACCGAGCTGATCGAGGATTACGTGGAGCTGATCGCGGACCTGATCGACACCAAGGGCGAGGCCCGCGCCGTCGAGGTCGCGCGGCGGCTGGGCGTGCGCCAGGGGACCGTGGGCAAGATGGTGGCGCGCCTGCGCGAACAGGGCCTGATCCACAGCGAACCCTACCGCGCCATCCACCTCACCGACGAAGGCCGCCGGATGGCCGAGGACTCGCGCGCGCGCCACGCTGTCGTATTGCGCTTTCTGCGGGCCATTGGGGTTTCCGAGGAAACGGCGATGACCGACGCCGAGGGCATCGAGCATCACGTCAGCGAGGAAACCCTGCGCGCCTTCCGCGACGTGGCGGCCAAGCTGGACCCGGAGTCCAGTCGCTGAAAAATCCCGTTCGCCGTTCCACCCAACACACACGAGCGCGCACAAAAAACCCCGGCCGTGAAGGCCGGGGCTTTTGTCGTCTCGGCCCGGTCGGGCGCCGCGCCGGGCACGCCATCTCGGCGAGTGATGCCGAGGGTGATTCGTGGCGTGTCTGGCGCGACCAGACCGGATTAAACTGCGTCCAGTTTATTAGCGCGAGTAGAACTCGACGACGAGGTTCGGCTCCATCTGAACCGGGTACGGCACGTCGGCCAGCTTCGGCGCCTGGAGGAAGGTCGCCTTGAGCGCGTCGTGGTCGACCTGGATGTACTCCGGCACGTCGCGCTCGGGCGCGTCCACGCCCTCGGCGATGAGCTGGTTGTCCTTCATCGCGTTCGCGACCTCGATCACGTCGCCGTCGCGCAGGGAGTAGGACGGGACGTTGACGCGCTTGCCGTTCACGAACACGTGGCCGTGGTTCACGAACTGGCGCGCGGCGAAGACCGTGGGCACGAACTTGGCGCGGTAGACCACCGTGGCCAAGCGGCGCTCCAGCAGCTCGATCAGGTTCTCGGAGGTGTCGCCCTTCCGGCGCTCGGCCTCCTCGTAGTACTTGCGGAACTGCTTCTCGCCGATGGAGCCGTAGTAGCCCTTCAGCTTCTGCTTGGCCTGGAGCTGCAAGCCGTAGTCGGAGGGCTTGCGGCGGCGCTGGCCGTGCTGACCGGGCGCGTACTGGCGCTTGTTGAACGGGCTCTTCGGGCGGCCCCAGAGGTTGACGCCGAGGCGGCGGTCAATCTTGTACTTCTGCGTCTTGCGCTTGGACATGGCGCAACGGATCTCCGGTTTGTTGGACGCGTCTCGCGTGGGCTCCCGGTCATCCCGATCCGCAGCGGTCCGTTCCATGCAGAGCATGCGAGCGAACCGCGGGTGGGCGGGGCACGACGGCCGGCGGCTTTGGGCACACCTGACCCTCGGCCCGCATCCCGGGAGGGGCGCACCGTACAAACCGGGGCGCCCGAGTCAAGGCGGGGTCAGCCCTCGCCGTCCCCGTCGTCGCGGCGCACCGGCGGCGCGCCCTTGGGCAGGCGCAGCAGGGCGGAGACGATGCCGTGCAAGGTGTTCACCTCCGCCCGCGTCAGCCCGGTGCGCGCGAAGATGTTGCGCACCTGGCGCTGGACGAGCGGGCGCTTGGCGTCGTCGGTGTAGAAGCCGGCGTCGGCGAGCGCCCCCTCCAGCCGGCCGTAGAAGTTCTCCAGGTCGGCCTTGGTGGCGCGCGGCCCCGCCCCGGTCGAGGCGAGCGTGCGCATGGGGCTGGTGTCGCCGAGCTGCCACCACTCGTAGCCCACCAGCAGCACGGCCTGGGCGAGGTTGAGCGAGGGAAAGTCCGGGTTCAGCGGCACCGTCAGCACCGCGTCGGCGTGCGTCATGGCCCAGTTGGTCAGGCCCGTGCGCTCGGGGCCGAAGAGCAGGCCCGTCGTCTCGCCCATGCCGCCGGCCTCGCGCAGCTCCTCCGCGGCGCGCTTGGGCGTGACCGTGGGCTTCACGGTCTCGCGCTGGCGGATGCTGGTGGCGTAGACGCGCGTGAGATCCGCCAGCGCGTCCGTGAGGTCGTCGTAGACCTCGGCGCGGTCGAGAATCCAGGTGGCCCCCGCAGCGGCGTCCCAGGCGTGGTGGTTGGGCCAGCCGTCGCGCGGGGCGACAAGCCGCATGTCCGTCAGCGCGCAGTTCGCCATGGCGCGCGCGACCATGCCGATGTTCTGGCCGAGCTGCGGCTGATCGAGGACGACGACCGGCGGCGTCGATGCGGGCGCGCTCATTCGGCGGCCGCCGCGATGGCGGGCGCCCCCTCGTGGTAGAGCTTCCAGGTGATGCCGTCGTGCAGCGCGTTGAACGAGGCGTCCACGATGTTGGCCGAGACGCCGACGGTGCACCAGTGCCGGCCCTGGCGGTCGGCGCTTTCGATCATCACGCGCGTCACCGCGCCTGAGCCGGCCTGCGGCGTGAGGATGCGCACCTTGTAGTCCGTCAGCCGCATGTCGGCGAGCTGCGGGTAGACGCCCAGCAGCGCCTTGCGCAGCGCGAGGTCGAGCGCGTTCACGGGGCCGTTGCCGGTGGCGACCGTCATCACCTCCTCGCCGCGCACCGTGGTGGTGACGGTGGCCTCGGACTCCGTCACCAGCTCGCCGCGCGCGTTCCAGCGCCGGTCGTCCATGACGCGGAAGCGGTTGAGGCCGAAGTAGTCCGGCACCTGCCCCAGCGCGCGCCGGGCCAGCAGCTCGAAGCTGGCGGCGGCGCCGTCGTAGGCGTAGCCCTCGAACTCGCGCGCCTTCACCGTCTCCACCAGCTTCGTGACCTGCGGATCGTCGTCCGGCAGCTCCAGGCCGATCTCGTGGAAGCGGGCCAGGACGTTGGCGCGCCCGGCCTGGTCGGAGACGACGATGTGGCGGCGGTTGCCGACCTGCGCGGGGTCGATGTGCTCGTAGGTGCGCGGGTCGCGCTGGACGGCGGAGACGTGCAGCCCACCCTTGTGGGCGAACGCGCTCTCGCCGACGTAGGGCAGCCCCTGCGAGGGCGCGCGGTTCAGGCGCTCGTCCAGCTCGCGCGACACGCCGGTCAGCTCGCGCAGCTGCGCGTCGGTCAGGTTGGTCTTGAAATCCGTCTTGAGCGCCAGCGTCGCCATGCAGGAGATGAGGTTGGCGTTGCCGCAGCGCTCGCCCAGGCCGTTGAGCGTGCCCTGCACCTGCCGCGCGCCCGCGCGCACGGCGGCCAGGGAGTTGGCGACGGCGTTGCCGGTGTCGTCGTGGCAGTGGATGCCGAGCTGGCGGCCGGGGATGCGCGCGCTCACCTCGCCCACGATGCGCTCGACCTCCTCGGGCAGCGTGCCGCCGTTGGTGTCGCACAGCACGATCCAGCGCGCGCCGGCCTCGTAGGCGGCTTCCACGCAGGCGAGCGCGAACGCGGGGTTGTTCTTGTAGCCGTCGAAGAAGTGCTCGGCGTCGAACATGGCCTCTTCGGTGTGCGCGGCGGCGTGGGCCACGCTGTCGCCGATGAGGTCGATGTTCTCCTGGCGGTCGATGCCGAGCGCCACGTCGACGTGGAAGTCCCACGTCTTGCCCACCATGCACACGCCTTGCGCGCCGGCGTTGATCAGGCCCGCCAGCGCGGGGTCGTTGGCGGCCGAGCGGCCGGGCCGCCGCGTCATGCCGAACGCGATGAGGCGCGCGTGGCTGTAGCGGGGCCTGTCGGCGAAGAAGGCGTCGTCCGTGGGGTTCGCGCCGGGCCAGCCGCCCTCGATGTAGTCCACGCCCATGCGGTTGAGCGACGCCGCCAGCGCCTGCTTGTCGGCGACGGAAAAGTCCACGCCCTGGGTCTGCGCGCCGTCGCGCAGGGTGGAATCGTAGAAGGTGACGGGCTCGCCGGTGGTCATCTGCGCGCCATGCCTGTGTGGCCTGTTCGATCCGAAGATGGTGGTACGCGGGCGCGCGGGCAAAGGTCAACGCCCGCGCGTCGGCGCGCTCACCCCACGGGCGCGTCGCTGCCGCCGTCGCCGGCCCAGCGCCAGGCCTCGCCGTAGCAGGCCATGTCCAGAAAGCCCTGTTCGTAGTGCAGGCTGATGGCGAACGCCTGTCTGGCGGCGGCGCGGTCGGCCTCGCCGGCCGCCGCGGCGGCGTCGTCCAGCGCCTGCGCGTGCGTGGCGATGTAGGGGTCCAGGTTGCCATCCTGATAGGCGCGCAGCCACGTCTTGTAGATGGGGTCCGCCGGCGCGGCGTCGACGTAGCGCCGGCCGAACTGGCTGTAGAGGTGCGCACACGGCAACAACGCCGCCAGCACGGTCACGCGGTGACCGTCGGTGGCCCGCGCGTGCAGGTGGTTGGCGTAGGCATAGGTCGTGGGCAGCGGCACGAACTCGGCGGCATCGGGCGCGCCGCCGACGTGTTCCAGCAGCACCCGGTGGCGGCTGTGCTCGTCGACGTTGAGCTGATCGATGAGGGCGGCGAGCCGCGCCGCTTCGGCCAGGGTCGGCGCGCGGCTGGCCGTGACGGCGAACACCTTCGCCTCCTCGGCCAGGATGTAGAGGTCCTGTTCCAGGAAGCGCCGAAAGCAGGCGTGCGGCAGGGTTCCGGCGGCAAGCTCGACGAGGAACGGATGGGTGATCAGGCGGTCGACGAGGTTGGCGTGGCCGTCGCAAAGCTCCGCGGCGAAGGGCATCCTGCGTCCTCGAATCCGGCGGGGCCGGGCCGCTTCGCCGCCCGGCCGCGGTTCCGTCGTTGTCGTGGCTGTTAAGTGTTTTGGAAAAAAATCGTTAATATTCGTTTGACGGCCGAACGTTGAAAGCGCGCCGCGCCGGGTGCACGCGAGCGCGTCGCCGGTCAGCCATCGCCGGCGTCTTGCGGGGTTTCGAACGCCCAGGCGTCCCCCGTCAGCACCATGTCCAGGAAGCGGCGCTGGTGGTGCAGGCTCACGGCGAACGCCCGGCACGCCGACAAGCGCGCCACCTGATCGGCCTCGGCGCCGGCGTCGTCGATCAACGCGCCCAAGGTTGCGACACTCCGTGGCAGGGAGTCGCCTCGATAGTAGTCCAGCAGGTTGCGCACCAGCGGATCGGCGGGCTCGCTGTCGGCGAAGTGGCGGCCGACGCAGGTGTAGAGCCAGGGCGAGGGGTAGAGCGCCGCCAGGATTTCCAGCAGCCCGCCGTCGAACGCGACCGAGCGCAGGTGGCTGACGTAGGCATGGGTTGCGGGCGCCGGCGTAACGGCCAGGGGATCGACGGGCTGGCCCAGGTGCGTCGCCAGGGTCTGGTGGCGGAGGCTCTCCTCGGCGTTGACCTCCCGCACCAGCCGCGCAATGCGGGACGCGGCGTCGAGGCTGCGCGCCTTGCTGGCGGCGTGGGCGAGAACCTTGGCCTCCTCGCGCAGATAAACGAGATCCTGATGCAGATAGACCAGGAAGCGGTCCCGGGGGAGCCGGCTGGCGAAAAGCTGATCCAGCGCCGGATGCGCGACGCAGTGCTGGAGCTGATCCGCGTGCGCCGCGCACACCTCCTCGATCCAGGACATCCCCCGGCGTTCCCCCCTAGCCGCCTCAACCGACTTTAACGCACAATCGGCTAAAATCCGTTAAACACGGGTAAAGGGTACCCGCGTGGATGGCGGGAGAAAACATCCATCAACCGGGGGAATTGAACGCCGGGCGGGCGACCCCCTCGCCTGCGCCGACGGGAGCTCAGGCCTTGCGCCAGGTCGTGCCCTGCGGCCCGTCCTCCAGCGCGATGCCGCGCGCCTTGAGGTCGTCACGGATGCGGTCGGCGGCGGCGAAGTCCTTGCGCTTGCGTGCATCCGCGCGCTCGGCGATCAGGCGTTCGATCTCGGCCGCCTCGTCCGGCGACACCGTGCCCTTCAGCCAGGTCTCCGGGGCCTCGCGCACCAGGCCCAGCAGCGCCGCGCCACCGAGCAGCGCCGCCTTGTGCTCCGCCGCCTCGGCAATGTCCGCCGCCTTGTTAAGCGCGTTGGCGCGCGCGTGCAGCGCCGCCAGCGCCTCCGGCGTGTTGAGGTCGTCCGCGAGCGCGGCCAGCACGCCCGCGTCCGGCCCGGCATCGGCGGCCTCGACGTGGGCGGCGTGGTGAAGCGCGGTATAAAGGCGGTCGAGCTGCGCGCGCGCGTCGCCCAGCTTGTCGCGGGTGAAGTCCAGCGGGTGGCGGTACTGCGCCGACAGCAGCACGAGGCGGATGGCCTCGCCGGGCCAGCCCTCGTCCAGCAGCTCGCGCACGGTGAAGAAGTTGCCCTCGGACTTGGACATCTTCTCGCCGTTCACGAGCAGGTAGCCGTTGTGCAGCCAATAGCGCGCGAACTCGCCGTGGCCGGCGCAGGTGGACTGGGCGATCTCGTTTTCGTGGTGCGGGAAGATGAGATCCTGCCCGCCGCCGTGAATGTCGAAGGTCTCGCCCAGCAGCTCGCCGCTCATGGCGGAGCACTCGATGTGCCAGCCGGGCCGGCCGCGCCCCCACGGGCTGTCCCAGCCGGGTTCGTCCGCCCCGGCGGGCTTCCACAGCACGAAGTCGGCCGCATCGCGCTTGTAATCGGCGACCTCCACCCGCGCGCCGGCGATCATGTCCTCGCGCGAGCGCCCCGAGAGCTTGCCGTAATCCGGCATCGACGGCACGTGGAAGAGCACGTGCCCGTCGTCGGTGGCGTAGGCGTGGCCGGTTTCCACCAGCCGCGCGATGAGCCGGATCATGGCCGGGATGTACTGCGTGGCGCGCGGCTCGTGCGTGGGGTCGAGCGCCTGCAGCGCGCCCATGTCCTCGTGGAAGTCGCGCGTGGTGCGCTGGGTGATCGCGTCGATGGGCTCGCCGGTTTCGCGCGCCTTCGCCAGGATCTTGTCGTCCACGTCGGTGATGTTGCGGGCGTAGGCGACGTGCTCCGCGCCGTAGACCTGGCGCAGCAGGCGGTAGAGGGTGTCGAACACCACAACGGGGCGCGCGTTGCCGATGTGCGCGCGGTCGTAGACCGTGGGGCCGCAGACGTACATGCGCACCCGCCCCGCATCGAGCGGCTGGAAGGTTTGCTTGCGGCCGGTCAGGGTGTTGGTGAGCTGGATGTCCACGGCTGCGCCCGTCGTGTGGTGGGGGGAACGGCGTTCGTGTAGCAAACGCCCGCGCACGGGGCCAAGGGCGCGGCGATCAGGCCGTCCACCCGTGCAGCCTTGCCGCGGCGGTGTCGTGGCCGATCAGCGGCAGCAGCGCGTTCATGGGCGGCCCGTGCTCGCGCCCCGTGAGCGCCTTGCGCAGCGGTTTGAAGAGCTTCGCGCCCTTGCGCCCCGTCGCCGCCTTCACGGCGTCGGTCCAGGTCTTCCAGGTGGTGTCGTCCCACGGCTCGGGCGGCAGGTGCGCCGCCGCCTCGGCGAGGAAATCCGGCTCCTCGATCCACGGGTCGAGGGGATCGTGGCAGACGGCGTCCCAGGTCTTCGCGTCCGACAGCCGCCCCAGGTTGCCGCGCACGGCCTGCCAGAACGCGGCGTCCACGCGGCGCACGCCAAGGGCACGCAGGCGCTCGGCCACGGCCTCGACCGGCAGAAGCTGGAGCACGCGCGCGTTGAGCCGCAGCAGCTCGTCCCAGTCGAACTTGGGCGCGGCGCGGCCGAAACGGCCGAGGTCGAAGCCCGCCACCAGGGCGTCGAGGTCCGGGTGCGCGTCGATGGGATCGGGCGTGCCCAGCTTCGCCAGATAGGAATTGAGCGCCATGCCCTCGATCCCCTCGCGCTCCCGCAGGCTTTGCAGCGAGAGATCGGCTTCGCGCTTGGACAGCTTGCGCCCCTCGGCGTCCGTCATCAGGCTCAGGTGGGCGAAGCGCGGCGGCTCCCCGCCCAGGGCGCGGAAAAGCTGGATCTGCGCCGCCGTGTTGGCGAGGTGGTCGGCCCCGCGCACGACGTCCGTGATCCCCAGTTCCAGGTCGTCCACCACCGAGGTCAGCGTGTAGAGCGGCCGCCCGTCCTCGCGGATCAGCACAGGGTCGGAGACGCTGCCCGCCTGGAAGGTCTGCTCCCCCGTGATGCGGTCGGTCCAGGCGACCGTTTCGGGCGCCAGCTTGAAGCGCCAGTGCGGGCGCCGCCCCTCGCCTTCCAGGCGCGCGCGCTCGGCCGCCGAGAGGTTGAGCGCCGCGCGGTCGTAGACGGGCGGCTTGCCGCGCGCCTCCTGCGCCCGACGCTTGTCCGCCAGCTCGTCCGGCGTTTCGTAGCAGGGGTAGAGCCAGCCCGCTTCGCGCAAGCGCTCGGCGGCGGCGGTGTAGCGGTCCAGGCGGTCGGCCTGGCGCACCTCTTCGTCCCAGTGCAGCCCGACCCAGTCCAGGTCGGCGCGGATGGCGGCCGTGTAGGTCTCGTCCGAGCGCGCGGCGTCGGTGTCGTCCAGGCGCAGCACGAAGGTGCCACCGTGGGCGCGCGCGTGCAGCCAGTTGATGAGCGCGATGCGCGCGTTGCCGACCTGGAGATAGCCCGTGGGACTGGGCGCGAAGCGGACGCGGACGGTCATCTTGCAAGCCTCATCGCATGGCCGCGCTCGGAGTGTTTGCAGCGCCGAGGACGGAACTGACCCCAACCCCCTCTGTCATCTCCCCCTTCCCCTTTCAAAGGGGAAGGGGGAGAGAGGCTCGGCCTGTACGCCGAGCCTAGAGGGGGATGGGGTTTGCCCGCGCGACATTTCTTGGCCCGACGCATCTACCCCCGGAAGCCGTTGGTCATGGGGTAGCGGCGGTCGCGGCCGAACTGGCGGCGCGAGACCTTGGCGCCCGGCGCGCCCTGGCGGCGCTTGTACTCCGCGCCCTCCAGCCGCCGCTGCACCTCGCGCACGAGGCCGGCATCGTGGCCGCGCGCCGCCACGGTCTCGACGCCCTGATCGTCCTCCACCAGCCCTTCCAGGATGGCGTCCAGCTCGCCGTAGGGAGGCAGGGAGTCCTGATCGGTCTGGTCGGGCTTCAGCTCCGCCGAGGGCGCCTTTTCCAGCACGCGCTCGGGCATGACGCGGCCGGCGGGGCCCAGGCCGTCCTCGGGCGCCTGCTGGTTGCGCCAGCGCGCCAGTTCGTACACCTGCGTCTTGTAGACGTCCTTGAGCACGTTGTAGCCGCCGCACATGTCGCCGTAGAGCGTGGCGTAGCCCACGGCCAGCTCCGACTTGTTGCCCGTCGCCAGCACCATGGGCCCGAACTTGTTGGAGATGGCCATGAGCGTCAGCCCGCGCAGGCGCGACTGGATGTTTTCTTCCGTGGTGTCCGCCGGCAGGTCGTCGAAGACGGGCGCCATCATGTCCTGCACGGCGGTCATGGCCGGTTCGATGCCGAGCGTGTCCAGGCGCGCGCCGAGCAGACGCGCGACCTCTTCCGCATCCTCGCTGGACGAGGCGCGCGTGTAGGGCGAGGGCATGAGCACGCAGCGAAGCTGGTCCGGGCCGAGCGCGTCGGCGGCCACGGCGGCGGTGAGCGCGGAATCGATGCCGCCGGACAGCCCGACCACTGCGCCGGGAAAGCCGTTCTTGCGCACGTAATCGCGCAGGCCGAGCACGAGCGCGCGGTAGACGGCCTCCGGCCCCTCGGGCGGGGCGACGCGCGGGCCGTCGGTGGCGGTCCAGTCGCCCTCGCCGTCCGGCTGCCATGTGGTCACGGCGAGCATTTCCCGGAAGGCGGGCAGTTGCGCCACGAGGTTCCGGCCGCTGTCCAGCGCGAAGGAGGCGCCGTCGAACACCAGCTCGTCCTGGCCGCCGACTTGGTTCAGGTAGATCAGGGGCAGCTCGCATTCGCTCACGCGCGCGAGGGCGAGTTGCAGGCGGATGTCGGGCTTGCCGGTGTCGAAGGGCGAGCCGTTGATGGCGACGAGGATCTGGGCGCCGTTTTCCTGCAAGCTCTCGGCGACGTCGGGGGTCCACATGTCCTCGCAGACCATGAGGCCCAGGCGCACGCCGCGCACCTGCACCGGCCCCGGCAGCGCGCCAGGGGTGAAGAGGCGCTTTTCGTCGAAGACGCCGTAGTTGGGCAGGTCCCACTTGGCGCGGACGGCCTTCACCTCGCCGCCGTCGAGGACGAGGGCGACGTTGTAGAGGCGGCCGTCGTCGGCGCGTTTGCGGGTTTCCGGGTCCTCGCGCCAGGGCGCGCCCAGGACGACCGCCGGGCCGCCGTCGCCCGTGTCCGCGGCCAGGGCGCGCACGGCGTCCTCCACGCGGTCCAGGAAGCTCGCCCGGCGGACAAGGTCTTCGGGCGGATAGCCGGCGATCACCAGTTCCGTGGCGATGAGGACGTCGGCACCTTCTTCGGTGGCCTGTGCGCGGGCGTCGCGCAGGCGCTGGAGGTTGCCGTCGACGTCGCCGACGACGGGGTCGAGCTGGGCGAGCGCGATGGCGAGGCGGTCTTCGGACATGCTGGCTTCCGTCCCGGCGCTGGACACACGACCCGGTGCTTACGCCACGCGCGCCCGGCTCGGCAAGCCACGCGCGGCCCGCACCGCCACCGACAATCGCGCTTCCAACCCGTTAAGCAAGCCGCCCCCGCCTCACCTCACAACGTCGCACTGACACCCACTGCCTCCAAGCGGCCCCTTCCCTGCATAACGCCCAGACATTAGCATAAACTAACAGACAACTATGCTGTCCATCCTGCAATTTAACGACCTTCAAACAAACCAGTCTGCGATACACTAAACGCCGTCTTAATTCTCACATTGCACCCACGACGCGCCGCGAAGCTTCATTCCTTAGCACACATCTAGAATCGTCCATCCTCAGCCCACGCGACCAAAACATAACTTCCTTTCCACGACTACGATTGAGCAGGGAGTAAGAGATATCCAAATCCAACCCCTCAGCTTCTTTATACAAATCCCGAATCTCATCCGAATTATCGTAAGTCAAAATCCAATAGTACGGCGCTTCCTTTGATGTCAGATAATGCGCAAGACGACTATGCTGACTTCCAATAAACCCATTGTGATACAATTTGCCTTTCGGTTTTACGTACGGTGGATCGAGATACAAAAGGGCCGCATTACCCCAATGCCTGCACCTCAACAATGTCTCAGCGTCGTTGTTACAAATCTCGACGCGGGACCGATATTGAGCAATCAGTTCAATTTTATCGCACAACGATTCGCGGTTGAATCGCGCATCGATCTTATATCTCCCCTCCTGCGAACGTCCTCCAATCGGGCCCGCTGAAATTAACCCACTCCTATTAACCCTATTTAAAAAGAAAAACGCCCAAGCAAGTTCATCCATCCGAACCGATTGCGCCGATTCTACAACCCGCTTAGCATAATCTCTAGTCGCTAGAGTGCAATCCGAACTATGAATCCTTTCGCACAAGTTCGCTGTTTGATCAAAAACGCAACGCCAAAACGCATAAACAGCATAACTTGCGTCATTGATAACCAACCGGCTTATACGTTCTCGAAGCAATAGATTTATACCTGCGCCTACTCCACCTGCAAACGGCTCAACGTAGGTACCGTCGAAAAGGCCGTTTTCCTGAAGCACCGCCTCAAAGAAATCGGTAAGAAACGCTTTGCCTCCCGGATATCGAAGCGGACTATATGTTTTCGCCTTTGTCATATTTCGCACTCTTCCATTATATACCGAATCAATGGCTCGTAATGGGTCAAATGTTCAACAACTTCTTTTTCACTAGTATAGTAATATTGATTATGCACATAAGCATTCAAAGATTCCGTCGAAACCATCATCTCGGGATGGGCTACCGCCCGCTTTGCGATTTTCTTCAAATCTTTATCTCCTATAAGGTCCGAGTTTCCGTCCCCTATATATGCCATCATTTCACTAAGGGATGGATTATTCCTTTTTCTAGATACATTCTCTAACTCCCCGTTCTCATACAGAGCTTGCCTGAGCAAAAGTTCTAAAAAACTGCGAAACAAAACCGCGGCTGCATTCGGATATCTATCTAATGGAATCTTCTGCAATTCTTCAAATATATAGCGAATTTTAGCATTCTTGCTTCGACATTTCACATCTGTTGGAACAATGCGCTTTTTTGTACTTTTAGGCTCTTCCCGACCACTGCTCTCGCCTTGCGACCATTGTTCCCCCCGTTGCTCTGCTCCTCCTTGAGCATGCGATTGTGCACCGCCTACGTTACGCATGTCCGAAGCGTCGGACTGCGCTCCAGAATCTTGAAAGCAACTTGAATTGTTTTTATCGGTTTGGCTTTTACTGTTATCTCTTGACTCAAACAATAATGAATTAATTGTGTTAACATACCTCTCAACGTCCTCGTTACTATTTATATTTCGTGTATTTATGCGCTTATCCCTCATATCTCGCAAGATTGTAGATACAATAATAATTAGGCGACTGTCATTTTCATCATATGACAAATCCCCCTGATTAGACAACGAAACCCCAGCAAAATCTCGAAAATGCTGATTATCGAATAGACGCTCCAAGACAGTTATCGGAATTTTTTTCTCGTCTTTAATTTCTAAGCTGCATTCGTTACGAAGCAATACTTTTGACACCAAATCGTACATCGAGGAGATTTTTATGAAGTTTGCGAGGTTACTACGCGCTAGGTTGTAGAACTGCATGATATCGTCGAAGGAATATCCCATATTCATTATATTAGTATAAAATCGGGCTTGCTGTATTCTGCTCCATTTTTCAACGGGCGTGGTCGTATGTTTATCAGCAACAATAATATTAGCTTCATCTCGGCTCGGCGCAATAATAGAGGGAACTTCGCGCAAAAATCTTAGGGTTTTATTATCTAAACGAGACCGCAGAGTGCGATATTTTTTCGCTCCCTCGTCTAGAATATCTGGGTTTTGCAGTAGTTTCAGAGCCGCGGTGCGTCGATTCCCCTCAACCACGCGATACTTATACTTTGTTCCCGTGACTAGTACGATTCTCTCGGTCGGATAATACCCCTGAGTGCAGAATGCTGCTGCGAGGTTATACAATTCGCCTGCCTGATCGAGATACCGAATAATATCGGCCTGTGCGGCATAATTACCGGTGACACGCGGATTCCTGTCGTCGAGCTCGATATCTGCGACGCGGACGTTTTGGCTTTCCCAGTTCGCAAATCTTGGACTTGCCATAACACTCTCAGGGCTTTTTCAGGTGAGCGCATTCTGCGCAACCAAAACAGG
This sequence comes from Limimonas halophila, assembly GCF_900100655.1. NCBI lineage: Bacteria > Pseudomonadati > Pseudomonadota > Alphaproteobacteria > Rhodospirillales > Rhodovibrionaceae > Limimonas > Limimonas halophila. The sequence continues at coordinate 133,938 of NZ_FNCE01000004.1, read as the reverse complement.
TGCGCTGAGAGATTTCAACAACTGAGAAGGGCCGAGTTGGCTCTAGTGTCGTCGGCGGAGTGAAGCTGAGCTTCACTCCGCCGCGAGGGCCGTGTGCAGTGGGGTGTGGCCGCGCTGGTTCTTGAGCTCCTCGGCCACGCGGAAGGCGAGTTCCAGGGCCTGCGTGGCGTTGAGGCGCGGGTCGCAGTAGGTGTGGTAGCGGTCGCCCAGGCGCTCTTCGCTGATTTCCTGCGCGCCGCCGATGCACTCCGTGACCTCCTGGCCCGTCATCTCGATGTGCACGCCGCCGGGGATGGTGCCCTCCGCGCGGTGGATGGCGAAGAAGCTCTGCACCTCGGACAGGATGCGGTCGAAGGCGCGGGTCTTGTAGCCGCTGCTCGCCTTTTCCGTGTTGCCGTGCATGGGGTCGCACGACCACACGACCTTGCGGCCGGTCGCCTCGACGGCGCGGATGAGCGGCGGCAGGTGGCTGTCGATCTTGTCCGCGCCCATGCGGGAGATGAGCGTGATGCGCCCCGGCTCGTGGTCGGGGTCCAGGCGGTCCAGCAGGCGGCACAGCTTGTCGCCGTCCAGGTCGGTGCCGAGCTTGACGCCGATGGGGTTCTGGATGCCGCGCAGGAACTCGACGTGCGCCTCGTCCAGGTCGCGCGTGCGGTTGCCGACCCAGATGAAGTGCGCCGAGCAGTCGTACCAGGCGTCGGTCATGTGATCGACGCGGGTGAGCGCCTCCTCGTAGTTGAGGAGCAGCGCCTCGTGGCTGGTGTAGTACTCGGTTTCGCGCAGCTCGCGCACGGAGGAGGCGTTGATGCCGCAGGCGTCCATGAAGGCCAGGGCCTCGTCGATGCGCCGGGCCAGCTCCTCGTAGCGCTCGCCCTGCGCGCTGTCGGCCACGAAGTTGAGGTTCCAGCGGTGGACCTGGTTGAGGTCCGCCAGCCCGCCCTGGGCGAAGGCGCGCAGCAGGTTCAGCGTCGCCGCCGCCTGGTTGTAGGCGCGCACCATGCGCTGCGGGTCCGGGCTGCGCGACTCCGCATCGAAGTCGATGGCGTTGATGATGTCGCCGCGGTAGGCCGGCAGCTCGGTATCGCCCTGCGTCTCCGTGGGCTTGGAGCGCGGCTTGGCGAACTGCCCGGCCATGCGGCCGACCTTCACCACGGGCACGGCGGCGCCGTAGGTCATCACCGCCGCCATCTGGAGCATGACCTTGAAGGTGTCGCGGATGCTGTCGGCGTTGAACTGGGCGAAGCTTTCCGCGCAGTCGCCGCCCTGGAGCAGGAAGGCGCGCCCGTTCGCCGCGTCCGCCAGGTGCTGCTTGAGCGCGCGCGCCTCACCGGCGAAGACGAGCGGCGGGTAGCCGCCCAGCTCTTTCTCCGTCGCCGCGAGGGCGTCGGCGTCCGGGTAGTCGGGCACCTGCTGGATGGGCTTGTCGCGCCAGGTCTGCGGGCTCCAGCTGCGGTCGGTCATGATATCCGTCGCGGTCCGATTGCGGTTTGTTCGCGGGCAGATATACGCACACGCCAGCGGCACGCCAAGGGGCGGTCAGGCCGCGCGGTCCTCGCCGCCGGTCGCGGTCTGCAACGCGCGGACATTCTCACAGAATTCCTTCGCGCTCGCCATGAGGCCGTCCACGTCGGTCTTAAGCTGGTCGTAGCTCTGCCGCACGCCGCCGGCGGCCTCGCCGCTGCGCTGGATCTCCGCGGCGAGTTCGCTGATGCGCGTGACCAGCTGCTGCGTCTGCTGGTCGGCTTCGCCGGTCTGGCGGTTGATCTCGCTGGCGGAGGTGGACTGCTGCTCCACCGCGCGGGTGATGGCGCCCGTGGCCTCGTCGGCATTGCCGATGCGCGTGCGGATGTCCTGCATGGCCGCGGCGGTGGATTCCACGTTGCCGCGCATCTGCTGGATCTGCTCGGTGATCTGCTCGGTGGCGCGCTGGGTCTGGTTGGCCAGCGACTTGACCTCGTCGGCCACCACGGCGAAGCCCTTGCCGGCCTCGCCGGCGCGGGCGGCCTCGATCGTGGCATTGAGCGCCAGGAGGTTGGTCTTCTCCGCGATGTCGTTGATGAGGTCGATGACCTCGCCGATCTTCTGGGCGGACTGCGAGAGCGTCTGCACCGTGCCGTCGGTTTCCTCGGCCTTCTGGGCGGCGCTGCGGATCTTCTCGGCGACGCTTTCGGACTCCTGGCGGATCTGATCGACGGCCTGGTCGATTTCCTGCGTGGCGCTGGCGACCGAGCGCACGTTCTCGTGCGTGCCCGTGGCGCTTTCCTCCACCACCCCGGCGTGCTCGCGCGTGGTGGCGTGGGTGGAATCCAGCGTCTCCGCCGCCTCGCCGACGGTGTTCAGGGCGGCCTGCACGCGCCCGAGCGTGTCTTCGATGTTGGCGTCGAAGTCGCGGACGAGCTGCATCAGCTCTTCGCCCCGGCGGGCTTCGGCCTCCTGCTCCTGGGCGCGCTGGCGCTGGCGCTCACGGTCGGCGTTGGCGTTCTCGCGGAAGACCTCGATGGCGCGGGCCAGCTCGCCGATCTCGTCGGCCCGCTCCTGCGAGGGCACCGCGCGATCCTCGGTGCCGTTGGCGAGCGCCGTGGTGGTCTGGGACAGCGCCGCGAGCGGGCGCGTGATGCGTCGGCCGGCAACGATCACGAAGGCCGCCGCGGCAAGGCCAACCACCACCGTCATGATGCTCATGGACCAGACGATGAAGGACACCGTGCTGGAAACCAGCGGACCGAACTTGCGGTCGTGGGTGACCATCTCCTCGTGCATCGTGCGCAGGGTTTCCAGCGTCGGCGCGAACCCGGCCGTGCCCGCCTCGAAGCGGTCCAGCGCCTCGAGCCCCCGGTTCGCGGAGGCGATGTCGGCGTGACACATCTCGATGGCGCCGTAGGTGCCGATCAGGCGCATCGTCAGGCGGTCGAGGATGTTGGTGGCATCGAGACAGCCCTGCGGCTGCGCGCGCACGTCCTTGATGGCCGTGCGCAGCTCGCCGAGCACGGCGGCACTGCTGCCGGCCTCGGGCTCGCGCGCGGCGAGCCGGTCCAGCTTGTCGTCGACGACGTTGACGTATTTCAGGTGAAGCCGGCTCAGCTGGTAGAAGTGCGCCCCCTTGCTGATCTGCAGATTGGCAAAGGTCGCAATCGCGATCATCGCCACGAACGCGCCGCAAATGATCTGCATGCGCCGCCGGATCGGCATGGCGTCCTCCGCTGCCAGAAAGGCATGTTAACCACGTGATTTTTTACCGTTTTTCAACCGAAATTGCAATACCAATGTATTAATATTTATCTTATGTTTAACGAATGTTGGCCGGACATGCGCGCACCCCGGCGGGCGGTGCACCCGCCGGGGTCGCGCCGGCTGCGGCAACCGGCCGGTCAGAGCTTCCAGGTCAGCCCCCCGCCGAGCTGCCATATGGAGCCGTCCGCCTCGAAGCGTCCGATCTCTTCCTCGCCGTCGAAGCCGTAGGAGCCGTGCAGGTCGAAGCGCAGCCCTTCGAGGATCTGGACGCCGAAGCCGAGCGAGACGCTCTGGCTCCAGTAGCCGTCGGTGATCGTGGTCTGCGCCAGCTGCAGGAAGGTCGGCGTAACGGGCAACGAATTCGGCGAGTTGGGGGCACTGACCTGGCTCACGCCGCCGAAGCTGTTCCCGAGGTCGCCGGCATCCTTCACGATGTCCGAGGAATACGTGTAGCCGGTGCGCAGCGTCACCGCGCCCGGCCCGCTGCCGATGCGGTGCTGCGCGCCCAGCGAGCCCAGGAACTGGTCGTCCCAGACCGAGGAATAGCCGTCGGCGTCCGACCAGTTCTTCCAGCGGAATTCCGCCGCGATCAGGGTGTCGGCCAGCAGCGCGTCGCTGGTGGCGATGCCCGCCTGAACCTCGCGCGGCTGCTCCAGCTTGAGGTCGGAGAAGCTGTCCTGGCCGGTTTGCAGGACGTTGTCGTAGGTGATGTCCAACTCGCTCTTGTAGGCGGCGCCCAGGATCACCGGCCCGGCATCGAAGGTCATGCCGCCCGTGCCGCCGACGCCGAAGTTGTTCACCGTGCCGGAGGAGTTGGTCAGCCCCATCTGCAGCTGCCCGATGCCGAGCGTGCCCACGGCGCCCAGCGTCAGGCGGTCGGTGACGTCGTAGGCGACACCGAAGTTGGCGCCGAAGATCTTCAGATCGGAGACGAGGTTGGGCAAACCGCTGACATTGCGGAAATCGCCGCCGAGCCCGGAAATCGCCGAAATTCCCATGCCGGCGACGAGATCCTCGGAAAAGCGCTGGATGGCGGCGGCGTTCGGCGCCACGGAGGCGTCCAGATCGGACTCGCCGTCGAATTGGCCCGTCAGCGGCGGTGAGGGATCGTTGTCCGGCGCACTGCCGTCCAGCTCCGTCGGTTGGCCGCTGGCATCCAGGTCCGGCGAAACGAAAGTGCCGCCGAGCAGGAACTCGTGCTCGGTCGTCGCCTGACCGAGCGTTGCCGGGTTGGAAAACAGCATGCCGATGGAATCCACGGGCCTGGCGACGGCCACACCTTCCATCCCGCCCGACGCCGGCCCGAGCGAAGCGTCGAATTCACTGCCGCGCGGCGAGGCGTTCGCCTGAAGGGCGGTCAGCCCGATGCCGGCCATCCCGGCCAAAACCCCGGCGCGGCGCGCCCATGTTGTAACACTCGTCATCCGTCCCCCCTGCCCTTGTGTGGTTTCCCCAGGTGCAAGGGGACGGTGTGCGCCCGCATTCGTTCAGCAAAAGTTTAGAATGATCGGTTGAAATGCCGAAGAGAACGCAAACTATTAATTGCCCTATGATGCGTAAAAACTGATGATTTTCGGAAGCCAAACAATCAAGAAAAAGGCCGGTCCGACGACCGGCCTTTGGCTGCAAGACGAACTGTAGAGCGCGATCACCCCCGGCGCGCGACGGGCTCGCGCATCGTGACGAACTCCTCCGCCGAGGTCGGGTGGATCCCGACCGTGGCGTCGAAGGTCTCCTTGGTCGCGCCGGCCTTCACGGCCACGCCCATGCCCTGCATGATCTCCGGCGCGTCCAGGCCCACCATGTGGACGCCGAGCACCGCGCGGCTGGCCGCGTCCACGACCAGCTTCATCATCGCCTTTTCGTCGCGGTTCGGCAGGGTGTACTTCATGGCCCGGAACTGCGTGCGGTAGATCTCCACCGCGTGCCCGGCCTCGACGGCCTCTTCCTCGGTCAGGCCGACGCTGCCGATCGGCGGGTGGCTGAACACGGCCGAGGGCACGTTGGCGTGGTCCATGGCGCGCGGCCGATCCTTGAACAGCGTGTCCACAACCGCCATGGCCTCTTCGATCGCCACGGGGGTGAGCTGCACGCGGTCCGTCACGTCGCCCACGGCGAAGATGGTGTCGGCCGAGGTGCGGCTGTAGGCGTCCACCTTGACGGCGCCGTTGTGCTCGGTTTCCACCCCGGCGCGCTCCAGCCCGAGCCCCGTGGTGTTGGGGCGGCGGCCGGTGGCGAACATGACGGCGTCCGTCTCCAGCGTGCTGCCGTCCTTCAGCGTCACCAGGATGCTGCCGTCGGGCTGACGGTCCAGGCGGGCGGCATCCGCGTGGGTGCGGATGTCGATGCCCTTCTTGCCCATCTCGGCGGTCAGGGCGTCGCGCACGTCCTCGTCGAAGCCGCGCAGGATCTTGTCGCGCCGGTAGAGCTGCGTGACCTGCGCGCCCAGGCCGTTGAAGATGCCCGCGAACTCGACGGCGATGTAGCCGCCGCCCATGATGGCGACGCGCCGCGGCAGCTCCTTGAGGTGGAAGGCCTGGTCCGAGGTGAAGCCCAGCTCCGCGCCCGGAATGTCGGGCACCACGGGATGGCCGCCCACGGCGATGAGGATGTTGCGCGCGGTGATCTGGTCCTCGCCCACGGCCACGGTGTGCTGGTCGATCAGGCGCGCCCGGCCCTGGTGCACCGTCACCCCAGCGTTGGCGAGCAGCTTCTGGTAGATGCCCTCCAGCCGGTCGATCTCGGCGTCCTTGTTGGCGATCAGCGTCGGCCAGTCGAACGTGCCGTCCGGCACCGTCCAGCCGTAGCCGGCCGCGTCCTCCAGTTCGTCGCGCACGTGCGCCGCGTAGCTCAGCAACTTCTTGGGCACGCAGCCGCGGATCACGCAGGTGCCGCCGAAGCGGTCGTTCTCGGCGATGCCGACGCGCGCGCCCGCCTGGCTGGCCATGCGCGCTCCGCGCACGCCGCCGGAGCCCGCGCCGATCACGAACAAGTCGTAGTCGTAGGCCGTCATTCGCCCTCTCCCAGCCTTCGCAGAACGCGGCGCACCATATGGGAAACGGTCGCCCGTTTCATCCCATCCGGTGCGCGGGCGCGGCCGGTGGTGGTGACGGCGGCGATCAGCTCGCGGCGATACCACGGCTCGCCGCGCATCACGCTGGCGGCGAGTGCGGACTTGGGTCCGCCGCCTCAGCTCGCGGCGAACACGCCCCGCGATCTCGTGCGACGTGACGGGCCGGCGGAAGCTGTCCGCTCAAAACCTCGAACGGGCGCGATCAAACGTGCTTACGTTTGGTCGTGAGGACCCCATTCATCTCGACGAGACACCGGTGTCGAGTGACAGACGCGGTTAAGCTGGCTTCAGCTTAGGCCCATGCACATGTATTTGAGTTCCAAGAAGTCATCGATGCCGTACTTGGAGCCTTCGCGGCCGATGCCGCTTTCCTTCACGCCGCCGAAGGGGGCGAGTTCGGTGGAGACGAGACCGGTGTTGATGCCGACCATGCCGTATTCCAGGGCCTCGGCGACGCGCCAGACGCGGCCCAGGTCGCGGGCGTAGAAGTACGCGGCGAGGCCGAAGGGCGTGTCGTTGGCCTGGCGGATCACCTCGTCCTCGTCGGTGAAGCGGTAGAGCGGCGCGACGGGCCCGAAAGTTTCCTCATTGGTGCACTTCATGTCGCTGGAGACGTTCGTGAGCACCGTCGGCTGGTAGTAGGTGCCGCCGAGCCGGTGGCGCTGGCCGCCGGTGAGCACCGTGGCGCCCTTGCTCACGGCATCGGAAACGTGCTCCTCGACCTTGGCGAGCGCGTGCTCGTCGATCAGCGGGCCCTGGCGCACGCCCTCCTGGCGGCCGTCGCCGACCTGAAGCGCGTTCACCTTTTCCGCGAGCTTTTCGGCGAACTGATCGTAGACGCGGTCGTGGACGTAGATGCGGTTGGCGCACACACAGGTCTGACCGGTGTTGCGGTACTTGGCGACCATCGCGCCCTCGACCGCGGCGTCGACGTCGGCGTCGTCGAAGACGATGAAGGGCGCGTTGCCGCCGAGTTCCAGGCTGACCTTCTTGAGCGTCTGCGCGGACTGCTCCATGAGCAGCTTGCCGACGGCGGTGGATCCGGTGAAGGTCAGCTTGCGCACCGTGCGGCTGCTGGTGAGTTCGCGGCCGATGCCCGCTTCCTCGCCGCACACGACGTTGAGCACGCCAGCGGGCACGCCAGCGCGATCGGCCAGTTCGGCGAGCGCCAACGCGGTCAGCGGCGTCTGTGGGGCGGGCTTGATGACGACGGGGCAGCCGGCGGCGAGCGCCGGGGCGACCTTGCGCGTGATCATCGCCAGCGGGAAGTTCCAGGGCGTGATCGCGGCGGTGACGCCGATGGGCTGCTTGGTGACGACGATGCGCGCGTCCTGGGTGTGGGCGGGGATGACGTCGCCGTCCACGCGCTTGGCTTGCTCGGCGAACCATTCGACGAAGCTGGCGCCGTAGGCGACCTCGCCGCGCGATTCCACGAGCGGCTTGCCCTGCTCGGCGGTCATGAGCCGGGCGAGGTCTTCCTGCGCGGTCATAATGCGCTCGTACCAGTCACGCAGGATGTTGGCGCGCTGCTTGGCGGTCTTGGCGCGCCAGTCCGCCCAGGCGATGTCGGCGGCGCCGACGGCGCGACGCACCTCCTCGGGCATGAGGTAGGGCACGCTGCCGATCGTGTCCCCGGTAGCGGGATCGGTGACGGGCGTGGTGGCGCCGGAGACGGCGTTCACCCACTCACCATTGATGTAACACTGCTGGCGCAGCAGGCCGCGGTCGGCAAGCTCGGGCTGCGCGGCTGCGTCGGCGCTCATGGCGGTCGTCCTCCTGCCCGCTAGGGCGCGATGAGACCACGTCGAATCACCTGACGAGCCTCATCCCGCCCTATGTCATTCATGTGCGGGCATGATTGAGAGCCCAGGCTGATGCAGCCCGACCTCATCATGCCCTGGGCCGGTGTGCGGCGGAAGTATAGGGAAGCGGCATCCCTCGCGGAACCGAGGGATGCTGCCCAAGGTGGGTAGTGCCCCTACTCCACGGTCACCGCCTTTGCCAGATTGCGCGGCTGGTCGACGTCGGTGCCCTTGGCGACGGCGGCGTGGTAGGCGAGCAGCTGCACGGGGATGGCGTAGAGCAGCGGCGCCACGAAGGGATCGACCTTGGGCAGCTCGACGCAGGCGGTCGCGCCCTCGCCCATGCGCTCCAGGCCCTCGCGGTCGGAGAACAGCACCACCTTGCCGCCGCGCGCGATCGTCTCCTGCACATTGCCCGCCATCTTGTCGAAGACGGGGCTGGTGCTGGGCGCGCACACGATCACGGGCACGCCCTCGTCGATTAGCGCGATGGGGCCGTGCTTCATCTCGCCGCCGGCGTAGCCCTCGGCGTGGATGTAGCTGATCTCCTTGAGCTTGAGCGCGCCTTCCAGCGCCAGGGGGTACATCGTGCCGCGCCCCAGGTAGAGGACGTCACGCGCGGCCGCCACCCACTCGGCGATGCGCTGGATGCGGCCGTCGTGGTTGAGCACCTCGGCCGCGCGGGCGGGCACCTCCAACAGCGCGTTGGTGAGCGCTTCCTCACGCTCGGGCGAGATCGTGCCGCGCGCCCGGCCCATGGCGATGGCCTGACACGCCAGCACGGTGAGCTGGGTGGTGAAGGCCTTGGTGGAGGCGACGCCGATCTCCGGCCCGGCGAGCGTCTGCATCACGCCGCCGGCCTCGCGGGCGATCGTGCTTTCCGGCACGTTGACCACACCCAGCGTGGCCGCGCCGCGCTCGCGGGCGAAGCGCAGCGCGCCCAGGGTGTCCGCCGTCTCCCCGGACTGCGAGATCGCCGTCACCAGCCCGTCGTCGGCCAGCGGCGGCGCGCGGTAGCGCCATTCCGAGGCGATCTCGACCTCGGCGGGCTGGCGCGCCTCCTGCTCCAGCCAGTAGCGCGCAACCATCCCGGCGTAGAAGGCGGTGCCGCAGGCCGTGAGGGTGACGCGCGAGACGCCGCCGGGGTCGACCGGCAGCTCGGGCAGGCGCACGCGCTGGCCGAGCGGGTTGAGGAAGGTGTGCAGCGTGTCGCCGATGACGGCCGGCTGCTCGTAGATCTCCTTCAGCATGAAGTGGCGGTATTCGCCCTTGCCCACCAGCGCGCCGGACAGCGCCGTGCGGGTGACGGGGCGATCCACCACGGCACCGGTTTCGTCGCGGACGGTGGCACCCGTGCGCGTCAGCTCCACCCAGTCGCCTTCCTCCAGGTGGCAAACGTGCTCGGTGAGCGCGGAGAGCGCGACGGCGTCGGAGGCCAGGTACATCTCGCCCTCGCCGTAGCCGACGGCGAGCGGGCTGCCGCGCCGGGCGCCGAAGATGCGCCCGTCTTCCCCGGCGATCAGGATGGCGAGCGCGAACGCCCCCTCCAGCCGCGTGAGGGCGGCCGAAACGGCGTCGCCGGCGTCCGCGTGGCGGTCCAGTTCGTCGGCGACGAGGTGGACGACGACCTCGGTGTCGGTGTCCGTCTCGAAGGCGTGGCCGCGGCCTTCCAGCTCGCGCCGCAGGGCCTGGAAGTTCTCGATGATGCCGTTGTGGACGACGGCGACGCGGCCGTTCGCGTGCGGGTGCGCGTTGTGCGTGGTCGGCCGGCCGTGCGTGGCCCAGCGGGTGTGGCCGATGCCGACCGTGCCGTTGATGGGCTCGCGCTCCAGCAGGGAGGCGAGGTTATTCAGCTTGCCCTCGGCCCGGCGGCGGGCGATGCCCTGCGCGGTAAGTGTGGCGACGCCCGCCGAGTCATAGCCGCGGTATTCCAGCCGCCGCAGGGCGTCCAGCAGCAGCGGCGCCACGTTCTGGCGCCCGTTGATGGCGATGATGCCGCACATGATGTCTGTCCAGGTCCCGGTGGCGGGTTAGCCGCGCTCGCTCTCGCGCCGCGCCGCACGGAAGCGGCTGGCCGCCCCGGCGCGGTTGTGCTGCTTGCCGCGGGCGACGGCCACGGCGTCGGCGTCCACGTCGAGCGTGATCGTGCTGCCGGCGCCGACGATGGCGTTCTCGCCCACGCTGACCGGCGCCACCAGCGCGGTGTTGGAGCCGATGAAGGCGTTCGCGCCGATCTGCGTGCGGTGCTTGGCGATGCCGTCGTAGTTGCAGGTGATCGTGCCCGCGCCGACGTTCGCGCCCGCGCCGACCTCGGCATCGCCCAGGTAGGTGAGGTGGTTGGCCTTGGCGCCCTCGCCCAGCGTGACCGCCTTGGTCTCGACGAAGTTGCCGATGGCCGCGCCCTCGCCGACGTCCGTGCCGGGGCGCAGGCGCGCGTAAGGGCCGACGCTGGCGTCCGGGCGGACGTGTGCGCCCTCCAGGTGGCTGAAGGCGCGGATGGTGGCGCCGTCGTCCACGGCAACGCCGGGGCCGAAGACGACGTGCGGCTCCACCAGCACGTCCGCGCCCAGCTCGGTGTCGTGGCTGAGGAAGACGGTCTCGGGCGCGACCAGCGAGGCGCCGCCGCGCATCGCAAGCTGGCGCAGGCGGCGCTGCATCGCGGCCTCGGCCTGCGCCAGCTCCGCGCGCGAGTTCACGCCCTGCACGGTTTCCAGGTCGGCCTCCGCGAGGGCCGTGGTTTCGCCCGCCTCGGTCGCCAGCCCGAAGACATCGGTGAGTTGGAACTCGCCGCTGGCGTTGTGGTTGCCCACCTGGGAGAGAAGCTGCTGCAAAAGCGGCGCGCGGGCGCACAGCGTGCCGGCGTTGCACAGCCCGATCTCCAACTGCTCGGCCGTGGCGTCGCGCGCTTCGACGATGCGGCGCACCGTGCCGTCCTCGTTCTGGATCAGGCGACCGTAGTGCCCCGGCTCGCCCGTGCGGAAGCCCAGGATGGCCAGCCCGGCTTCGGAGTCGCTGCGCGCGCGGCTCAGGCGCTCCAGGGTGTCGCCGGTCACGAGCGGGGTGTCGCCGTAGACGACCAGCACCTCCGCCTTGGGATCGTCGGCCATGTCGCCCAGCGCCGGGCGCGCGGCCTCGACGGCGTGGGCTGTTCCCAGGCGCTCCGTCTGCTCGACGACGGGATGCGGCGCCGCCGCTTCGGCGACGCTGTGCATGTCCGGGCCGACGACCACGACGACCTTTTCGGGCTCCAACTCGCCCACGGCGTCCAGCACGTGGTTGAGCATGGGCCGGCCGGCGACGGGATGAAGCACCTTGGGCCGCGCCGAGCGCATGCGCGTGCCCTCGCCGGCGGCCAGGACGACGACGGCGCGGCGGGGTCGGGTCATCATATCCACGGTCGTGCCTCCCTGGGATGATCCGTCCGGAGGCCGGAGCCTGCCACGCGCGCACCGCGCCCGCCAACGCCGGGGCCGTAGTCATTTGGTGGCTGGATCGGGGCACGCGGCTGTGGCACACCCCTGCGGCCGCCGCACGCGCAACAAACCGTTGGAGGACCGATGCGCCGCGCCGTGTTGTGCGACCTGGACGGGACGCTCGTGGACACCGTCGCCGATCTGGCGGCGGCGCTGAACGGCCTCCTGGCGGAACTGGGCTATCCGGCGCTGTCGCGCCGGCGCATCCGCCGCTTCGTCGGCGGCGGCGCGGTCGGCCTCGTCTCGGGCGGGCTGGCGGAGGTGGGCCACGCGCCCGCCGACGAGGAGGCTCGGCAGCGGCTGGTGGCACGTTTCCTGGAGCTGTACGCGGCCGCGCCCGCGGCCCACAGCCGCCCCTTTCCCGGCGTCGCGGACACCCTGGCGGCGCTGGCGGCGGACGGCTGGCGGCTGGCGGTGTGCACCAACAAGCCGCAGCACCTGGCCGAGCGCATCCTGGCGGATCTGGATCTGGACCGGCACTTCGGCGCCGTTGTCGGCGGCGACAGCGTGCCCGCGAAGAAGCCCGACGCCGGCCACATCCGCACCACCCTGGATGCGCTGGACGTGCCGCACCAGGGCGGCGTGCTGGTGGGCGACAGCCGCACGGACCGGCTGGCCGCGCGCAACGCGGAAATCCCGGTGGTGCTCGTGACCTACGGCTACACCGAGATGCCGGTGACGGGCATGGGGGCGGCGCGCGTCATCGGCAGCTTCGACACTCTACCCGCCGTCCTGGATGGGCGGAACCTCGGCGTCGGTATGGTCCGCCAGTGGCAGTAGCTTGCGCGCTGACAGCTGCGCGGCATCGCCGTCGTTCATTGTGACCAGGTGGGCGCGCAGCGCGCCCAAGAGCGTCACCGCTTCCAGGCGCACCGGCAGCGGGGGCAGCCCCTCCTTCACCTCCGCCAGGAAGACGCGGATGGTGTCGGGGTACTTGGACTCGCCGCCACCGCCGCTGCCGCCCTTGCCGCGGTTGCGGCCGTTGTCCTGCTCGAAGCCGTGCACGCGGCGCAGCGTCAGCTCGCACACCCGCGCCGGGCCGCTGTACATCGTGTAGGCGCTTTTGCGGATCTGCTTGGTGCCCTGATCCTGGGCGATCAGGTTGAAGCGGCGGCGGCCGTCGAAGATGGCCACTTTGCCGTCGCAGCCGTCCGCAGCCTGGCGCAGCAGGGTGTAGACCGCGCTCACGGGGTCCAGCGTGGCGCGCCGGGCGCGCTCGGGGACGACCTCGCGGTCGCGCTCGTCGGCTGGGTCGGGCCATGCCTTGAGGGTAGGTGCGCCGTCGCCGGCGGGGTAGTCCAGCGCGGCCCAGCGGATGCGCTCACTGCCCTCCCGGCTGGCGGTGTGGAAGCGCCCGGGATCGGGCAGCTCGCCGTCGACGGCGCCGACGCTGCGGGCTTCCAGCACGAAGGGGAAGAGCGTGCTGGTCCAGCCCTTGGTCTGCGCCTGGAGCGCCAGGTCGTAGCGATTCGCGTCCAGCTCGACGCGGGCCTTCATCGTCAGCCCGTGCAGGCCGCCCACCCACAGCTTGTAGGTCAGCCCGACCTGCTCGGCCGTGGCGGGCGTGGCGAGCAACGCCGCCATCAGCGGTGCGGCGCACAGCCCCCGAAGCGTTCCCGGCATGACGACCCTCGCGATAACGCGCGGCGCGGATGCGGCCAGCCTGCCACGCGCTTCACATGGCGCAAGCCGTGGCCCCTCATCGCCACCGCCCCAATGGCGGCGTTCGCGTGTTGACACCGCACCGGGGCGCCGCCTAGAAAACGCAAACCATCCGCGGTAGCCGATCCCGCGGCCCTTGGGCGCGTAGCTCAGCGGCAGAGCGCCTCGTTCACACCGAGGAGGTCCCTGGTTCAAATCCAGGCGCGCCCACCATTCAAGTCCTTGAAAAAGCCGGATTTCAAAGTTCGCCTCGCAAGGCGCGAGCGTGTATGGGCGTGTTGGGGTCACAGCGGCCGTCCATAATGGACTGGGAACGCGATTAAGCCACCACCGATACGCCAGCGTATCCATAAGCCGAGCGCAACGATTGGGCGCTGGTGCGTCGCCTACGCACGCCATCCGGCTACAGCCCTCGGATTGCGCACGCCAGGGATAGCCCGCGACCTTCCGCGAAGCCCGCCAATGCCCCCTGTGGCTGCTGCGGGTCGCGGAAACGGCTTTTTGCGGGGACTCCGTTCCATCGCGCCCCGTGCGCCATCAAAGCCTCAACAGCCGCTATACCGCGCGGCTGTGCCCGTCGCTCGGCGCGAAATAGGGGTCGAACGCGCTGCATGCCAGGCGTGTCCACGGCCACGCCTCGGGCGCCAGCGTGACCCGCCACCCCCGGCGCTCCAGCAAGCCTTGCCGCTCGAGCGGCGCCAAGGCCGTCCAGCCGTTCGCGAACAGCTGCGGCGCGTAGCCGTGCGCCTGGGCGCAGGCCGCAAGGTCCACCGTCTGATACGCCATCAGCGTGGTGATGGCGCTGCGCCGGCAGGCATCTTCGGCGCTCACCTCAATCCCCTTGTGGATGGCGAGGCCGCCGTCGCGCACGCGGTGGCGGTAGGTGCGCAGATGCGGGCTGGCCTGGGCGTAGCCCTGCGGCACGGCGCTGATCGCCGACGCGCCCACCCCGAGCAGCCACTGGCACGGATCGTCCGTGTAACCCTGGAAATTGCGCCGCAATGTGCCGGCAGCGTGCGCGCGGGCCAGGCCGTCGGCCGGCTTGGCGAAGTGGTCGATGCCGATGGCGCGGTAACCGGCGGCCTGAAGGACCGTGCGCGCCGTCCGGGCCTGGTCCAACCGGGCTTGCATGCCCGGAAGCGCGCCGCTGTCGATCTGACGCTGATGCGGTTTCGCCCATGGAACGTGCGCGTACCCGAACACGGCCAGCCGGTCGGGCGTCAGCCCAGCCACGCACTCGGCCGTTTCTGCCACGCTGGCCGCGGTCTGGTGCGGTAGCCCGTACATCAGGTCGACATTGAGGCCGGCGATCCCCGCCGCACGCACCGCCGCCACGCTCTCCGCCACCTGGCGGTAGGGTTGCACCCGGTTGATGGCCGCCTGAACCGTTTCGTCGAAGGTCTGCACCCCCAGGCTGACCCGGTTGATCCCCGCCGCCGCGAGCTCCCCGGCCATATCGGGCGTGATGGTCCGCGGATCCAGTTCCATGGCCAGCTCGGCGTCCGGCCGGATCGCGAACAGGTCGTCCACCGCGGCCATGATGCGGTGGAAGCTGTCCGGCACCAGGATGCTGGGCGTGCCGCCGCCAAAGTGCAGGTGCGTCAGGGGCGCGCGGGTGCCCAGGCTTGCCGTCAGCTGGCGGAGATGCGCGATCACCGTTTCGGCATAGGCCGCCAGCGGCTCGTTGCGGCTGGCCGCGCGCGTGTGGCAGCCGCAATACCAGCAGAGTTGCCGGCAGTACGGCACATGGATGTACAGGGAGATCGGGCTGACGCCGTCGTGCGCCGCGAGCCAGCCGCGCAGCGTATCGTCGCCCACGGCGCCATCGAACTGCGTGGCGGTGGGGAAGCTGGTGTAGCGCGGGACCGCAACGTCGAGGCCGTTGCTTGCGAGATTCCAGGCTGCTGCGGTGGCCGTCATTCCCCTCTCCGTTCGGCGAGCACACGGCGCGGCCAGCGTGTCGCCCTCGACCGGCTGAAGCCTTGCGCTGAATCAAAGATGCGCTTGCGGGCACTCGGCCAGACGCCCCATCTACTCGGCACGCGCCGTCAACAACATCGGGGCGTGGGAGAGCGCATAGCCGCCGAACGCAGCGATCCACGCCGCTGCCGAGAGCCCCATGAGGCCGGGCGCCAAGGCCGGGCTCATCCCCGCGACAACCCGCAAGAGCCCAGACGCGATCACCAGCCCGTAGAGCGCGGCCGTGACGGCATCGGCGCGCAAGGGGCGTCCGGTGTGGCCGCGCGGCACGCGCGTCATCATCGCCAGCATCAGCGTTCCCATCAGCCCGGCCGTCAGGGCGTGGAGGGCGGCCGTCGCGGGAACGGCGCCGGCCGCGTGCAGCGCGATCAGCCCAAAGCCTACGGGCAGCCACGCATAACCCAGGTGCAGCACCCAGAGCAGGGGTTCGGTGTGCGCGCGCCAGCCCCGCCAGCGGGCCAGGCGCACGGCCGTCAGCACGGCCGCACAGCCCGCGAGCACGGCCGTCAGCGGGTGCGCGCCCAGCCCCACCCAGGCCGCGAGCGCCGCCGCGGCCGTCACCAGGCCCAGGCGGTCGAGATCGTCCGGCTCGGCCGGATACGGCCCGCCGCGCCCCGTCTGCCGCAGCCAGTTGCGCGTGAACGCGGGCACGATGCGCCCGCCGATCAGCGTGGCGAGCAGCGCGATCGCGGCGATCCCCAGGCGGTTCCCGGCACCCGCCAGCGGCGCCATGCCAAGGGTCTGCACGTGGACGACGGCGTTGCCCGCGACCAGCACGCCCAGGGCCGCCAGCACCGGTAGGTTGCGCCAGTTGCCGGTGCCCACGATCACGCGCGCCACCCATCCCAACAGCACCAGTCCGAAAGCCATGTCCGTCGCCGCCACCACGGCGACCGGCAGGCCGCCACCGAGCGTCATCACCGCGCGCCCGAGCAGCCAGAGGCCGGCGAGACCGGCCAGCGGCGCGCCCCGCAACGGCCCGGTCGCGGTCCAGTTGGGCACGGCGGTCAGCAGGAAGCCCGCGACGATCGCGAGCCCGAAGCCGTAGACCATCGCGTGCCCGTGCCAGACGAGCGGGGGCAGCGCGCTGGCGGGCGCGCCGGTGCCGTGCAGCGCCGCCATCCACAGCGCCAGCGCGCCGGCCGCCCAGAGGGCGCCGCCGAGGAAAAAGGGCCGGAACCCGTGCTGGAAAACGGCCGGTAGCGGCCGGCCGCCCGCCGCCCCCACGCTCATGCCAGCGCCCTCATGCCGGCGCGGTCCCGGGCTGCGTCGGTAGCCCCAACAGGCGGTCGAGCGCCCGACCCGGCCGCGTCAACTCGGCGAGGGTGTAGCCGTCGAGCACGGCGAAGAAGGCTTCGCGCGCCTCCGCCAGCGCGGTGCGCAGCACACACGCCGGGGTGATGCAGCACGCGTTGCCCGAGGCGAAGCATTCCACCAGGGGCGTGCCGCCTTCGGCCCAGCGCGCGACCTCGCCCACGTTCACCGTCTCGGGCGGACAGGCCAGGCGGACGCCGCCGCCGCGCCCGCGCTCGGTGGTGACGTAGCCGGCCCGGCCCAGGTCGTGGACGATCTTCATGATGTGGTTGCGCGAGATGCCGTAAGCCCCGGCGACACCGGCGATCGTCGCCTTCTCCGGCGCCACGCGCGCCAGATAGATCAGCGTGCGCAGCGTGTAGTCGGTGTAGGTGGTGAGCCGCATAAAACCTGCACGACAGATATTGCAATTAGCCTGACCCGATGATAGCGCGAAAAGAACCATAGACGAAACACCTTTTCGCGGAGGCGGCATGGCCGACCGCATGCAGCGCTACGTCCACATTTCCGGCCATCAGCCGGACAAACGCGCCGCCCAACCGACCTCCCGTTCTGCGCTGCTAGAATCACATATATATTTAATACATGTCTTCACCATGCGCCTCGACACGCCAGCGGTTGCAGCCCGCGCACCGGCCCGAGCGCGGGCGAGAGGTGGGACATGACGCCGCAGCGCTGCCATCGTGGACACATCGCGGAGCCATCGGGAACCGCGCGGCGCTGCGCACCAAAGCACGGAGGAGCACCCCGATGACGCCGGCGAAATCCGTATGCGCCTTGACGATGCTGGCCGCGATCCTCGCGGCTTCGCCAACTTCCGCTGGCGACGGGCCGCAGCCGGTCGGCCCCAAGCTCCCGGCAAAGGTGCGCGGACTCCTGATTCAGGAAATGAACGCCGTGCTGGACGCGACCCACGACATCCTGGACGCGCTGGTACGTGGACGGGATGAGGTGGTCGCCGAAAAGGCGCAGGCGATCCACGACAGCTTCATCCTGAAACAGGAGATGACGGCCGCCGACCGCCGGGCGTTCCGTGACGCGGTTCCCGAAGCCTTCGTGGCGCGCGACAAGGCGTTTCACGAGCTGACGGCGGACCTCGCCGAAGCCGCACGGGACCGCGACCGCGCGCGCCAGCACCGGCTGTTCAGGGACATGACCGAGGCGTGCACGGCCTGCCACGCGCGCTACGCCCCCAACCGCTTTCCGGGCTTCGGGGAATGAGCGCGCGGCGGGCGACGCACGGGGCGTGGCGCGCCGTGTCGGGTGTCCCCTCGTCCGGCGCGGGCAAGACGTGCTGTTCGACTTGATCCGCCCCGACGAAAGCGGGCGCGTCCGTCTTGGGGGCCGTTGCCATCGGCGTAGACGAGCGAAAACCTGGCGTTCCCGGTGCTTTCACGTCACGCTATCCGGATGGCCCGGGTTTCACGATGATCGACCGGACGAGCGACACCCCCGGACAGCGGATGCCACCCCATGAAATCCGATTTTGCTTTTAAAACCATCCGCGAGCTCAGCCACGGCTTGGCCTTCAAGCACTTTTCGCCCGTGGAATTGCTTGAAGACGTCATCGCGCGTTCCGAAAAGCTGGAACCGCAGCTGAAGATGTTTTGTTATGTCGATTTCGACCGCGCACGGGCGGATGCACGGGCCGCCGAGACGCGCATGATGCGCGGCGACCGGTCGAGCGAGCTTGACGGCATCCCGACCGCGATCAAGGACCTGATCCCCGTGAAGGGGATGCCCCAGCGTTTCGGCTCGCGTGCGGTTCCGGACACGCCCGTGTCCCTCGATGCGCCCAGCGTGGAACGGCTGCGCGACGCCGGCGCCGTCATTCTCGGAAAGTCGACGACGAGTGAGTTCGGCAGCAAGGCCGTCGGCGACAGCCCCTTGAGCGGAACGACCCGCAATCCCTGGAACGTCGAGATGACGCCCGGCGGTTCGAGCTGCGGCGCGGCCGCGATGGTGGCGGCCGGGCTGGTTCCCTACGCCCTGGGCACGGATGGCGGCGGATCGGTGCGCATTCCCGCCGCGCTGACCGGTCTTTGCGGCATCAAGGCCCACTTCGCGCGCGTGCCGGTTTTTCCCGCGCCCGCCACGCCGAGCCTCGCCCATGTCGGCCCGGTGGCGCGCACCGTGGAAGATACGGCGACCGTGCTTTCGGTGATTGCCGGGTATGACCGGCGCGATCCGTTTACCCTTCCCGGCGGCGTCCCCGATTTCGTCGGCGCGACGAAAACGTCCAGAAAAATGAAAATCGCGTGGAGTCCCACGCTCGGGTACGGGCGCGCCGATCCCGAGGTGACGGGCCTGTGTGAGCGGGCGGTCCGGCGCATCGAGGGCATGGGCTTTGCGGTCGACCGGCTCGACGACGTGATGGACGACCCGTTCTCCCTGTGGGCCGCGGAATTCTACGCGGGCGTGGGAACCAAGCTGCGCAAAATCATCGCGGAGCAGCCCGAGCTTCTCGACCCCGCCGTCTTGGACGTCCTCAAACAGGCGCTGCGCCAGGATCTGCACACCTACTACCAAAGCGTCTTCGATCGCTACGCCTTTCGGGAAAAGGTGCGCCAGCTCTTCGAAACCTACGACCTGCTTCTCACGCCCACCGTGCCGGTTCCGGCCTTCGCGGCCGGACGCAATCTCCCGCCCGGTTATGAAGACAGGGACATCGTTTCCTGGGCCACCTTCACCTACCCCTTCAATCTGACCGGTCAGCCCGCCGCCTCGCTCCCCGTCGGCTTCAACGACGACGGCTTGCCCGTCGGCCTGCAAATCGTCGGTCCCGCCCACGACGAAGCCGCCGTTCTCTCGCTGGCGGGGACGTATGAGCAAGCAAACACGGACCACATTCGTGCCCGGCCGGCGATGACCTGGGCCACGTGAACGATCTGCTTCGAGCCGGTCGCGGAGCGAACCCGGATCTCGACGGCGTCGCGGCCGCTTCAGGCTGCCCGCCGCCAAGGACGGTCACCGGGATCTACTGCCGTTTCTGGCTGACGATCTTCCAGGCGCCGTCGGGTTGCCGGCAGGCCGTGCCATAGGTCTGCACCGTTTCGCCGCCGATCGTGGATGTCGCCGTGTACTCGCGGCGGTACCGGCCGCTTTCCGTCTGATAGGTTTCGCGCGGCGTCACTTGATGGCGGCGGTGGGTGTCGGGGTTCCGCCATTCGACGGTGCGGCCGGTCGGGGCGTTTTCCAGCGCCTGATCGACGCACAAGTGGTCGGCCCGGTCCATGGCCCGGCCGATCTCGCCGCCCAAGAGCACCCCGGCGATGGCGCCGCCGATGATGGCGGCAATACGCTCGTCGCCGTCCCCGATCTGCGACCCGGCCGCGGCGCCGGCCGCGCCACCCAGGATGCGCCCGAGCGCTTCGCGGTTGCATCGGCCCGCGTCGAGATAACCGCGGTCGCGCCGGGCGTGCCCGCGCTCGTGCCGCTGCCGGTGGCCGCGATCCGGCGGTCCCGCATGGGCCGGCGGACCCGCGTGCGCCGGCGGGCCGCGCCGCTTCTTGCCGTGGTGGGGGCCGCGATCTTCGTAGCCGCGGCTGTGGCCGGACTCGTCCTTCCACGGGTCGGCGGCGGCAAGCGACGGGCTCGCCACGAGACTCAACACGGTCAAAGCAGCCACCAAGCGCCGCAGGAGAGGCATTCCGGTATTCCCCGATCGAACGTTCATCCTAAGTATGCCGGAGGTGGGGAGCCGGAACACGGTTTTTCAGCCCCTGTCACGGTTCGATCACAGCGCAAACAATCTGCGGCATGTCTGCACAAAACCGTCATCCGGACGGCCTTTCATACCGCTCGAATGGAAGCGGGAGGAGCCGCCATGCAGATGAAACGCCAAATCGAGGACGCCTTCGAGAAGGCCAAGCCGGTCATCGGCGGCGCGCTGGGCGGCGCCGCGGTGGTCACGATCGCCGGCTTCGCCGCCGGCTGGGTTGTGACCAGCGGCACGCTGAAAGCCGAGGTCAAGGACGCCCGCGTGAGCGCCCTTGCAACCGTTTGCGCGCAGGAAGCCAAGGCGCATTGGCTGGACGAGGGGAAGAAGTTGGCCGCCCTCGACGGCTACACCAACGACAAGCGCGAAAAGCTCGCCGAGTCCTTCTCCATGAGCGTCCGCGACTGGAACCTAGAAAGCAGCGTGCAGGAGCACTGCAACGAGGAACTGCAGGAGGCCATCGACGCCTGAGGTGTTGTCACGTGGCCGTGGCGATATGAGACCGCGCGTGCAGGGCCGCCAGGACCACGTGCGGCACCGTCAGGGCCGCAAGCCCGACGAAGACCGTGGCGATCGCGGCGGGAACGGCGTTCACGGCGCCAGTCAGCCCCCACCACGCCAAGGTGCCCGCCGCGATCGTCACCAGCGTCAACGGCCAGGCCGCGCGCGCGAAGCGGATCAGCCCGCGCCGCGCGTCCGCCGGGCTCAGGCGCGCCGCCACCGTCAGGGTGTGCCGCGGCGCGTGCCACAGACAGAAGTAGACGACGAAGGCCAGCAGCGGCGGCAGCACCCCCACCGCCACCGTCAACGCCAGCACCTCCACGGCCGTGCCCCGCCGCCCGCTCGCCCAGGCGATGACGGCGAACGCCGCCAGCGCACCGGCGAACACGGGCGCGCCCCAGGCCAGCGGCACCAGCACGGCCTGCACGCCCGCCGCCGACGATCCCGGCAGCAGGTACGCGAACAGCTCCCCCGTGCGCTCGGGATGGAAGAGCACCGGCCCCAGCACCGGGATCGCGCCGCGCAGGCCAGCTTCCAGCACGCGCAGCGGACCGCGCGGCGCGGCCGGGTCGGCGGCCACGTCCTCGGCGCCGAAGTGCCCCGCCGCGAGCAGCAGGAATCCCACGAGCAGCCCGGGCGGCCACAGCAGCCACGCCGCCACGACGACGGTGGCCGCCGCCACGTAGAGCGCCCCGAACACCAGCCACCACGCACGGCCCACGCGCGGCGCCAGGAGCGTCTGCCCTTCCAGGTGGTCCACCGCACCGTGCGGCAGCCCCAGCACCGCCACCAGCGCCGCCAGCACCGCCGCCTTCGCCGCCGCGCCGGGCGCCGGGAGCAGGGTCGCGATCGCCACGGCGGCGACGGTCACGCCGAGCGCCGCCCGCGCGTGCGTTGCGCGCAGCGCCGCCGCACCCGTCATCCCGCCGCCCTCGCCGGCCACGGCGTCGTGCTGCGCACGGCCTCGCGGGCGAAGGGGCCGACCGGCAGCGCCGCCATCACCCGAACCACATCCGCCGGCCGCGCGCGCTCCATGAGAAAGCGCGCCAGGGCGTCGCCCGGCACGCCGGCCGCCAGCCGCCGGAACAGCTCGGGTGCGCCCTGCGGCTCGGCTAGCAGGCGGTTGAGGAAGATCCGGTCCAGCCAGCGGGTGCCCGCTCCCCGCATCGGAAGCGGTTGCGGCGCCCCCGCCAGGATGCGCTCGGCCAGCCGCGCGGCATGGCGCTGGATGGGCAGGAAGGCGTAGCCCGTGCTCGGCCGCGGCGCGCCCGCGCGCGTGCCGATGGGGATGACACCCGGCGCGGCCGGCGCCGGGGGCAGTGCCGTGGTCATGGGGATCGCGCCCTGCTCGCCCGCCACCACCTCGGCCGCGTTCCCGGCAACGCCCGCGACGGCGTCGGCAAGCGCGCCGTCCAGCGCCCCCCGCTCGGGCAGCGAGGGCGTGAAGGCCGTCAGTTCCACGAGGGCGCTGGCGTCGCTGTCGGGCAGGACGTAGCGGAAGCGGATCTCGCCGGCCTGGGGCACGCGGAAGTCCATGAGGTCCACCGTGCCGGGCGCGAAGGTGCCGGGGCGGGCATGGACACGGGCACCCGCGAAGACCTGCCACAGGAAAGGTTCGCCGGGCGCGCGCAGCGCATCGGCCGCCGGCGGGCGGCCGTCGCAGACGACCCCGGCGCCGATCACCTCGCCCGTCTCGGTTTCCACGTGGTCGCCGGCCACGCGCCGCACGCTGACGCCGGTGCGCAACTCGGCGTTGGGCGCGGCGGCGATGCGCTCGCGGGCGCGGGCGTAGACGTCCCCGGCGCGCACGCGGGCGTAGGGAACGCCAGCGTCTTCGGCGACGGCCACGCCGGCCGGCGTGGCGACCCGCCACGACCGCCAGCGCTGAGCGATCAGGTCGCGGAAGGGATGGGGCTCCACATCCCAGAAGCACCAGGTGCGGTCGTCGGCGTAGGCCGTGCGCGGCTCCAGCACGGTGACGCGCGCCGCCGGATCGCGGTCCAGCAATGCCACCGCGAGGCTCAAGCCCGCCAACCCACCGCCGGCGATGACGACGCGCGCGCTCATGCCGGGGCATCCGGGTCGGCGCCCACGCGTCCGGCGATGGACGCGTGCAACGCGGGATCGTGCGCAGACGGCGACCCCACATCCCACGTGCGCGGGTGCGCGAATGCCATCAGGGCGGCCAGGGAGCACACCGCCTTGCGGCCCGGCGGCACGGCGGCCCGCCGGCGCCAATCGTGAGCCGCCAGGACGCGCGGCCCGATGGCGGCGTAGATGTGCCGCGCCGCCAAGATCGCCAGCCGCGCCCGCGCGGGGATGAAGCGCATGCCGCGCTCGGCGCTGGCGTAGTAGCGGTCCGCCGTTTCCAGCGTGCGCGCCAGCGCCCGGCGCACCCGGCCGTCCACCTCGCTGTCCCCGGCACACAACTCGGCGGGGCTGAGCGGCCCGCCCAGCCACGTCGCCGGCAGGTAGCGGCGGCCGCTGGCCGCGTCCTCGCCCACGTCGCGGGCGATGTTGGTGAGCTGCATGGCGATCCCGAGGTCCACCGCGAAGGGCCACGCGCGCGGGTCACGCACGCCCAGCACGGGGCACATCATCACCCCGACCGTGCCGGCGACGCCATGGGCGTATTGGATCAGCGCGTCGCCGTCGGGAAGCTGCGGCGCGTCCAGATCGGCGCGCACGGCCCGCACCAGCGCGCGGGCGGCGTCCAAAGATATGCCGCGCCGCTGCGCCAGCCCCAGAAAGCGTTCGGTTTCGCGGTCGGGCACCGGGCCGCCGTCGAGCGCCGCGAACACCGCATCCAGCGCCGGCCCCGCGCGCTCCGGCGCGGTTTCGTCGCCCAGGTCGTCGATGCGCCGGCAGAAGGCGTAGAGCACGGCGGCGTCGCCGGCCGTCGCGGCGGACATGAAGCGCGCCGCCCAGTGGAAGGAGCGCCCCTGGGCGCGCAGCACGTCGGCGGGCGCGAGGGGATCGACGGCCTGGCTCATGCCGGCGCCCCGGCCGCGATCACGCGTTCCACGACCTTGGCGGAACACAGCACGCCGGGCACCCCGGCGCCGGGGTGCGTGCCCGCGCCGACGCAGTACAGCCCCGCCACCTCCTCGCTGCGGTTGTGGAAGCGGAACCACGCCGACTGCGTGAACAACGGCTGGATGCGGAAGGCGCTGCCGTGCCGGTCCAGGTAGGCGTGGGCGAAGTGCTCGGGCGTCACCGCCGTCTCGGCGGCGATGTGGCCGCGCACGCCCGGCAACTCGCTGGCTTCCAGGCGGTCGAGCACGCGCTCGCGCACCTGCGCTGCCGCCTCGCCCCAGTCGATCCCGGCGCGCAGGTTGGGCGTGCACGCCAGCGCGTAGAAGCTGTCCCCGCCGCAGTGCGGCGCCATGCCGGGGTCGGTCGCCGCCGGGCGGTGCAGATAGACGCTGGGCGTCGCGCACAGCCGCCCACGGTCGAAGATGTCGCGCAGCTCGTCGCGCTCGTCCGGGCCCACGGCGATGGTGTGGTGCGCGACGTCGGGATAGGCGCAATCGGTGGTGAAGTAGAGCACGTAGAGGCCCATGCCGTAGCGCAGCCGGTTCAGGCGCGGCGCCGTCCAGCGGCGCTTGGCGACATCCGGCACCATGTGGCCGTAGACCCGCGCCGGGTCCGCGTTCGCCACCACGACATCCGCCGAAAGGTGGCCGCCGCCCGCCAGGTCGACGCCCACGGCCCGCCCGTCGCGCACGGCGATGCGCTCCACGGTCGTGCCCGTGCGCACCTCGACCCCCGCGAGGTCCAGCAGCCGCGTCAGCGCGTCCACCAGCGCGCCCGTGCCGCCTTCCGGGAAGACGACGCCCCAGCGCCGCTCCAGCTCGTGGATGAGGGCGTAGATGCAGGTGGTGCGGTGCGGATCGCCGCCGATCAGCAGCGGCTGCAGGCTGAGCGCCGTGCGCAGGCGCGGATCGCGGATGTGGCGCGACACCAGCCCGTACAGCGAGCGGTCGGCGCGCAGCCGCGCCAGATCGGGCACGGTGCGCAGCATCCGCCCGAAGCTGTGGAAGGGCTGGTCGCCCAGCTCGGTGAAGCCCTTGTCGAAGAGCTTGCGCGCGTGCGCGGCAAAGCGGCGGTAGCCGTCCACGTCGCCGGGCGAGAGGCGCGCGATTTCGGACTCGATGCGCGGCGTGGGGCCGTAGTCGAAGTGCTCGCCGTCGTGGAAGCGGATGCGGTACCAGGGCGAGACCGGCAGGAAGCGCACGAACTCGGCGCGGTCGTGGCCGAACAACGCGAACAATTCGTCGAAGAGGTGCGGCGCCGTGATGACGGTCGGCCCGGCGTCCATGCACGCGCCGCCGACCGTGTAGACCTGCGCCCGGCCGCCCAGGCGCGCGCAGCGGTCCACCAGCGTGACGTCGTGGCCCCGGGCGCGCAGCCGCAGCGCCGAGGCGATGCCGCCGAAGCCGCCGCCCACGACCACCGCGCGCGGCCGCGGACCGGCCGTGTGGGGCGCGCTTACGGCGTCGCGGCGGCGCATGCCGGCGCCTCCTCGCTGGGGGCGGGGCCGCCGATGGCCGTCGCGGCCCAGCCGGTGAACGCGCGCAGCTCCGGGCGCAGGCGGGCGGCAGCGGAGGCGGCGTCACCCATCAGCCCATCCCGCCAGCCCGTGATCTCGGCCCGCACGTCGGCCCCGCGCAGGCGGGCGATCCAGATCTCGGCATCCTCCGGCGCGGCCAGAAAGCGATCGAACGCGGCCACCGTCGCCGGCTCGCCGAGGGCGCGCAGCGCCGCGACGGGGGCGCACAGCCGCGCCGCCGCGACGTCGCCGCCCGCCGGCCGGCCGAGCTTGTGCCCGTCCAGGTCCGCCAGATCGTCGCCGATCTGGTAGGCCGCGCCCAGGGCTTCGAAGGCCGTCCGCGCGACATGGCGCTCGCGGTGCGGCACCCCGGCCAGGATCAGTGCCGCGTCCACGGCGAAGGCGAAGAGCGCGCCGCTCTTGTCGCGCGCCAGATCGAGGTAGGCGTCGCGCGCCGCGTCGCCGGGCGCGGTGGCGGCGGGGGCGCGTTCGCGGGCGACGCCGTCCACCAGCCGGCGCGCGGTGGCGCTCAGGGCCTGCACCAGCTCGCGCGGCGCGCCGGTGGCCGCGGCCTCGGCGTGCGCGGCGGCGAGCAGGCGGTCGCCGAGCAGCACCGCGCCGGCCGTGCCGTGGGTCTTCCAGACGCTCGGCACGCCGCGGCGCGTGGCGTCTTCGTCGATCAGGTCGTCGTGAACCAGCGAGGCGTTGTGCAGCAGCTCGACCGCCGCTGCGGCGGCTTCGGCGTCGCGCGCGTCGCAGCCGAGCAGGGCCGCGGCGGTCAGGGTCAGGCGCACGCGGCTGCGCTTGCCGCCGGCGGCATCGTGGGCCGCGCCCGCCGCCGCGAGCGGGGTGTCCGCCCAGGCGGTGCGCAGGCGCGCCTCCACGGCGGGCGCTTGCGTGCGTGCTTGCGCCAGCGCGGCCTCGAGGGGGGTGTCGGCGTTTCCGGTCATCGGGCGCTCCGAGCGCGAGACGGGGTGGAATGGGAAGGGGGTGGGGCTTGGCCCCACCCCCGGTCGGCGGTCAGCCGGACGCCTTGGCGCCGCCGTACTCCGCCTCGGTCTTGCGCATGGCGATCTGGAAGATCAGCACGCCGAAGACCGCCTTCGCGACGATGTCGGCAACGGAATAGCCGACCTGCACGAAGGTCTCCGCGGTTGCACCCGTCAGCCCGATCATCGGGAAGAGGAAGACGATCGGGTAGAACAGCCACGCGGCGACGGTGAGCCAGCGCGCGGCGCTCACCAGGCCCTTGGCGTTCTCGGGCTGCTTGTCGATGGCGCTGGAAAGGCCGACGACCAGCTCGTAGACGATCCAGATGAACGGCAGCATCGCCAGCACCCAGAACAGCCAACGGGTGCCGTCGTCGGTCGCGACCTCGCCCGGATAGCCGAGCACGATCATGATCGCCGCCAGCACGCCCAGCCGCGTGGCCTTGGACACCGTCTCCTTCTGCGGCAGGCGCATGATGAGGATCAGCTCGATCATCAGCAGCGGGACGGTGAGCAGCCAGTCGACGTAGCGGTAGGCGTCGTTGAAGGGCTTTCCGGTCGGCTCGACGGCTCCGTTGGCGAGCGTGAAGGCGGCGTCCCAGCTCTCGGCAATGCGGAAGTAGTGATAAAATGCGATAAAGGTAACCAAGCCCGTGATGGTCACGGCGATCTTGTACGGCTGCGCCACGAGCGGCCGCCCCATCCAGAAATAGAGGGTCGACGCCGCCATGACGGCGATCGTGAACGAGAAGAAGTTGTAGACCAGATTGTACTGGCCAACTGTCATGTCGACGGGCATTTTGCTGCTCCTGTTTCCCTGTTTCCCGGGACCCTGCGGATACCCACCCTTCGGACCCGAGTTCCGGTACAGCCGCTGGCCGGTAACGGCGGTACGGCCGTTCCCCCGGCCGCGTGCCGCCTAACTTCGCCGGCCCAACAGGCTGCGTTAACCGAACATGTGGACTTCAAAAATTTGGCGGCAAGCCCGCACGTGCGTTGCGGAAAAACCCGCCGCCGTCTTGACGGCACGCCAAACTTTTTCACCAAATGTTCGCACACCGGCGGCGTGCGGCGGCACACGCATTCGGGGAATCCGGTTCACGCGCCCGGGGGACGAAGGCCGGAAAAACCACGCAACGGGATGGTGCGGCGCCCCCATCGCGCCGTAGGTGTGACAAAACATCACACGCCCGGAGGCACGCATGCGTGGTGGCGCGTTTGTGAATCTGATCCGGCTCGCCCTGGTCCTCACAGCCTGCTGCCTGGCGACACGCAGCCGCCGCACACGCCGGCTCGCCCCACCGTTCGGGAGAGCACGGATCACACCGGCCGGCGCGAACCCGCTTGGCGGCACCACGCGCGCCGGGAACGTTCCGCGGTGAGCGCGAGCACCGACGCAACGCAATCCGCTTTTCACGCACTGTCCCCTGAGGCCCACGCGGCCGCCTCGCCGGCGATGATGGGATCGCCGCCGATCTCTCAAGCCAAGATATCCGGCGCCTTTTGCGGCCGGCCCACGGGTGCGCCGCCGGGCCGGGCTGCCGGCCGACGTGACGCCGCCGTCAGGGAGCATGAACCGGACCGGGGTGTTCCACCGCAATCGATTTTGCCTTACAGCGAAAAAGGCTATACGCCCCGTCCCGGTCCGGCGCACACAACGCCACCGGCTTCCACGCGCCCGAAGGGACGTCGGGCACGGCGAGCCGGGCCATCCGCACGACCACGGCGCCGCCGGCGCACAATGCGAGATCAAGAGGAGACGCGATGAAGATCGCCATGATCGGGACCGGCTACGTCGGCCTCGTGTCGGGCGCTTGCTTCAGTGAGTTCGGAACCGAGGTGGTCTGCGTCGACCACGACGCCGACAAGATCGCCGCCCTGCGCCGGGGCGAGGCCCCCATCTACGAGCCGGGCCTGGCCGACCTCATGGCGCGCAATGCTGACGCCGGGCGGCTGACCTTCACCGGCGACATCGCCTCGGCGGTGGCGGGCGCGGACGCCGCCTTCCTCGCCGTTGGCACCCCCGCCCGGCCGGGCGACGGCCACGCCGACGTGTCCGCCGTCTACGACGCGGCGCGCGCGGTCGCGGCGCATGCCCCGGACGGCCTGGTGATCGTCACCAAATCCACCGTCCCGGTCGGCACCGCCCGGGAGCTGGAGGGGCTGGTGCACCGGGAGGCCCCGGACCGCGAGCTGCACGTGGCCGCCAACCCGGAGTTCCTGCGCGAAGGCGCCGCCATCGACAACTTCATGCACCCCGACCGGGTCATCGTCGGCGCGAACAGCGAGCGCAGCCGCAGCGTGCTGGAACAGCTGTACAGGCCGTTGTCACGCCTGGAAACGCCAACCGTGTTCACCACCCTGGAGACGGCCGAACTGACCAAGTACGCCGCCAACGCCTTCCTCGCCACGAAGATCACCTTCATCAACGAGATGGCCGACCTGTGCGAGGCGGTGGGCGCGGACGTGCACGCCCTGGCGCACGGCATGGGGCTGGACAGACGCATCGGGCGCAGCTTCCTCAACCCGGGGCCGGGCTACGGGGGCTCGTGCTTTCCCAAGGATACCAGCGCCCTCATCCAGACCGCGCGCGGGGCGGCGGCCCCCACGCGCATCGTGGAGGCCGCGGCCGCGGTCAACGACGCCCGCAAGGAGAGCATGGCCCACCGCATCGCCGCGCATTGCGGCGGCGTGGCCGGGCGCACCATCGCCGTGCTGGGCGTGACCTTCAAACCCAACACCGACGACATGCGCGCCGCCCCCAGCCGCGTGATCATCCCGCTGCTGCAAAGCTGGGGCGCCACCATCCGCGCCCACGACCCGGCGGGAATGGCGGCGGCGCGCGAGGTCATCCCCGGTGTCACGTGGTGCAGGGACGCCTATGAAGCCCTGGAAGGGGCGGCGTGCGCGGCCGTGCTGACGGAGTGGAACGAATACCGTAACCTCGACCCGGCGCGGATGAAGGCGGCCCTGGCCGAGCCCCGGATCGCCGACCTGCGCAACATCTACGATCCGGCCTCGATGGCGGCCCGCGGTTTCGCCTATCGCGGGATCGGCCGCATCACGCCCGGCGCGGGGTGACGCCAGCAAACCACCCGCCACCCACGAATGCGACGGTTTCCACGCGGCTGGCGCCCCCGGAGCACCGCCCAAAAACCTTTCTTCCGTTCCATCACCCGCAGGATCGGCACCATGACGGACTCGGACACCCCCATCGTGCACATCGGGTATCACAAAACCGCGTCCACCTGGTTTCAGACTGCGTTCTATCCCGCGTGCAAGGGCGCGCATCTGGTGACACGCCGCAACACCCGCCAGGCGTTCCTGGAACCGACGGCACTGGCGTTCGATCCCGCCGAGGCGCGCCGCACCCTGGCGGTTCCGGCCGGCATGCGCCCCGTGGTGTGCGAGGAAGCGCTGGTCGGCTACTACGGCAATGCCGGCCTGCTGCAGGCCTTGTCGAAGGACGTGGCCTACCGCGTGCGCGACGTTTTCCCCGACGCGCAGGTCGTGATCTTCATCCGCAACCAGCTGGACATGCTCGCGGCGACCTACCTGCAATACATCCGGCGCGGCGGAACGCACACCGTGCGCCGCTTCCTGTATCCCTACCGCCACGTGCGGCGCTACCGCACCAAGGCGTTCAAGAACCCGATGTTTTGCCTGGAACACCTGGATTACCACAACCTGATCCAGCATTACATCAACATCTTCGGACGGGAAAAGGTGCACGTTTTCCCCTATGAAGCCTTCCGCACGAACGCGGGCGATTTCCTGAAAACCTATGCGGCACTGCTGGGCCTGGACGTCGACGTCGACGCGCTGAGCTTTTCCGGCACCAATGTCTCCTACCGCATGACCACCGCACGCCTGGCGCGGCTGCTCAACCACGTCACCGTGGGCGACGCGCCGGACAGCATCACCCCGCTTCCCTTGATGCCGCGCAAGGTGAACGAGGTGGCGATGCGGCAGGTAAACCGCACGCCCCTGGCCGGCCCGAAGGTGACGCCGGAGCGCTTGTTCGGCCGCGAGCACGCGCGCGAGCTGGCCGTGCGGTACGCACCGGGCAATCGCGTGCTCACCGAGATGCTGGACGTGGACCTGGCCGGATACGGCTACCCGGTGGCGGCGGCCGGCCAGTCGGCGGTGTCGGACGCGGCGTAATCGCCCGCGCGCAGGAACGCCGCGATGGCGTCCGCCGCCCGCGCGCCGGCGGTCGCGCCGTCGCCCGACTGGTGGAAGGTTTCGGCGAACAGCCGGCGCTGCTGATCGCGGTAGCCGTCGGGGTCGGTGCGGGCACGCGCCAGGGCCGCGGGCAGGTCGCGCACGCTGTCCACGACCTCGCCGGCCGACCACGCGCGCAGGTTCTCCGACGGCTCCCGCTCGGTCAGGTTGTGGCCGTCGAGAAAGATGCAGGGCCGTGGCGCGTAGAGGAATTCGTAGACTTGGCTGGAGACGTCGCCCAGGTAGATGTCCGCGGCCAGCAGGTGGCTCATGTCCTGGGATGCCGCGCTTCCGGTGTCGACGTGGATGTTCGATGCACGCCGGGCCCCGAGCAGCGGCCGCGCACGATGGCGCAGCGGCCGTTTGTAGAGAATGACGTGCGGGGCGAAGATCAGGTTCACGTCGTCGCGGTTCACGAAGTGGTCGATGACCGCCTTCCCCATGGGCACCCACGAGCTTTCGGCGTTGCTGTAGTGGGGATTGTACAACACGACCGGCTTGTCGTTCGGGAATGGCCTCCGGGGCGTCGCCAAGGCCGGCGCCACGTCGAACTTGGGGTACCCCACCACCGCGCAGCGCTCGGGGGCGACCGATCCGCTCGCCACCAGCCGGTCCCGGATCTTCGCCCCCGCGGCCAGCACGAGGTCGAAGTTGGCGGCCCGCGCATCGAAGCCGACCGGGCGGTCGCCGGCACCGTGCCGGGTGTGGATCAGCAGCAGATGGCGCAGCGCGGGATCCTCGCGCAGTTTCAGGCTGGTCTTTTCCGGGGTCACCAGAACGTCCAGCTGGCGCAAAATACCCCGGTTCGCCGACAGGCGCGCCACCTTGCCAGCGTGCACGATCGGCGAGACCGCGGTCGTGGCCCAGGCGACCAGCCGCGGCTGACGTAGCCGCACCACGCGGCACCGATGATCGGGATACAGGCTTAGCACGCGCTGCACCATCGTGGCCGCGTCGGGGCTGCCTACCAGGATCAATACCTCGAACGCGGGATAGCGGCGGGAAAGCTCGCACGCCACCGGTGCAGCGTGCAGCACCTGATGACCCGCTTCGTGGTTGAGCAGAAAGCCGATGCGCATGATGTGGATCCAACCGCCAGCAACGTGGCACCAGCCCCTTGCGGGGACCGATGCGCCGGGGTGTCCGTCAGCCTACCTCGAATGGATAAGCTTTCCGCACCGCGCGCGGCAAGACAATAGGGGCCCGAGTTACCAGCGCGAGATGCAGGGGATTTTGGTGCGGTCGCAGCGATGGGCGTACTTGCGGGCGATGTCCGTCACCTCGTCCATCAGTCCGGTTTCCAGGGTGACGGGATCGAGTCCCAGGCGCAGCAGGGTGTCGTTGCGCACGTCCAACTCGTTGCTGTCCGCTTCCTTGCGCGGATTGTCCAGGTGCTGGATCGCCACGCCGGTGCGCTCGGACACCATCCGCGCCAGGTCGATCAGGCGGTGGGTTTCCGTCATCTGGTTGTAGATCTGCACCCGGTCGCCGGCCTTGGGCGGGTTTTCGATCGCCAGCGCGATGCAGCGCACGGTGTCGCGGATGTGGATGAACGCGCGCGTCTGGTGGCCGCTGCCGTGCACCGTCAGCGGATACCCGACCGCCCCCTGCATCAGAAAGCGGTTGAGCACGGTGCCGTAGTCGCCGTCGTAGTCGAAGCGGTTGATCAGCCGCTCGTCCAGGGCTGTCTCCTCGGTCTGCGTGCCCCAGACGATCCCCTGGTGCAGGTCGGTCACGCGCACGCCGTCGTTCTTGTTGTAGAAAGCGAACGCCAGCTGATCCTGTGTTTTGGTCATGTGGTAGATGCTGCCGGGGTTCGGCGGATACAGGATCTCCTGGCGCAGTTCGTGGCCGTCGTCCGCCTCCACCTTCACCGACAGGTAGCCCTCGGGGATCGTCACGCCGACCGTGCCGTAGCCATAGACTCCCATCGTGCCCAGGTGGACAAGGTGAATGTCCAGGCCGGACTCCACGATCGCCGCCAGCACGTTGTTCGTCGCCGCCAGGTTGTTGTTGACCGTGTAACGCTTGTGCCAGCTCGACTTCATCGAATACGGCGCCGCGCGCTGCTCGGCAAAGTGCACGATCGCGTCCGGCCGCCATTCCCGGATGAGCGTGTAAAGGCGGTGGTACTGTTCCGCCACGTCGATGTTGTGGGCTGGGATCTCGTGGCCGGTCAGTTGCCTCCAGGCCCGAAGGCGCTCACCCAATCGCCGGATCGGCGTCAGCGACTCCGCTTCCAGTTCGTTGTCGATGTTCCGGCGCGACAGGTTGTCCACGATCGCCACCGTGTGCCCCTGGCGGGAGAGATGCAGGGCCGTCGGCCAGCCACAGAACCCGTCACCACCCAGAACCAAGACCCGCATGTCCGCTGTCCTCAGCTTTGTTTGCGTTCCCGTCCCCGTGCGTCCACGCCACGGGTGTCCGCCGACGCGGAGCGGGCCGGCGCACAACATCCTGGACGAGCGGTGCCCACGTCCGATTGGGCGAAAACCGTTGCCCGGTGTACGCGTATTGCACGGAGACGTAACGGGGAAACCGCGCGCCGTCCATCGACGCGCCCGGGCCGAGCGTCCCGGTGGTCGACGCGCGGCGGCACGGCGGGCGAGCTGCCGGTTTCGCCCCGACCGGCGGCGAGCCTATTTCCCGGCCGGTTCGCCGGGCTGCGGCTCGTGAGGGGGCTGGTTGATGTAGTCCTCGACGTGGCCGGTCATGGCGTCGAGGCGGTTGGTGAAGAAGTGGTTGGCGCCCGGCACGACGCGGTAATCGATGCTGATGTCGCGCTGCTGGGACAGCTTGTTCACCAGCTTGGCGACGCTGCTTTCCGGCACGATGTCGTCGTCGTCGCCCTGCACCACGAGGCCCGAGGACGGGCACGGCGCCAGGAAGGAGAAGTCGTACATGTTCGCCGGCGGTGCCACGGAGACGAAGGCGTTGATCTCCGGCCGGCGCATAAGCAGCTGCATGCCGATCCAAGCGCCGAAGGAAAAGCCAGCGATCCAGCACTGCGACGCCTTCTCGTTGTAGGCCTGCAGCCAGTCCAGCGCCGCGGCGGCGTCCGACAACTCGCCCTCGCCGCGGTCGAATTCGCCCTGCGACCGCCCGACGCCGCGGAAGTTGAACCGCAGGACGGAGAAGCCCTGGCGCGCGAACGCCTGATACAGCGTGTAGACCACCTTGTTGTTCATCGTGCCGCCGTGCTGGGGATGCGGGTGCAGCATCAGCGCGATCGGGGCATTGGCCGCGCGCCCCGGCTGGTAGCGGCCTTCAAGGCGTCCTTCGGGACCGGCGAAGATCACGTCGGGCATGGCATCCTTGCCTTCATTTGATGGGCGCGGCGCATCGCGCGCCCTGTTTCGGCAGCGCGTTCCGCGCGGGTTTCGGCAGCGCGTTCCGCGCGGGTTTCGGCAGCGCGTTCCGCGCGATGGGCCGGCGCCGCCGGGCAGCCCCCGGTCGGCGCGGAAACTTGATCGATTTGGTCAGGCATACTATATCGGCCATGGAGGCTGACGGCCCAGGGTGGCGTGCGCGCGCCGGACCGCCAGCGAGGGCTGTGCACGCTAGCACGATTGGCGAAGTCATGTTCAAGACCCTTCGAGCCGAAATCGACGGCATGATGGCGCGCGATCCGGCGGCACGCTCACGGCTTGAGGTCGTGCTGTGCTACCCGGGTTTCCAGGCCCTGATGGTGTATCGCCTGGCGAATCGCCTGTGGCGGAACGGGTTTCATCTGGGCGGGCGCTTCCTGTCGCACATCGGCCGGGTGCTGACCGGGATCGAGATCCACCCGGGCGCGCGCATCGGCCGCAACTTCTTCATCGACCACGGCATGGGCGTGGTGATCGGCGAGACCAGCTGGATCGGCGACAACGTGACGCTCTACCACGGCGTCACGCTCGGCGGCGTTTCGCCCAGCGAAAACAGCGACGAGCAGCGCGAGCAGAAGCGCCATCCCACGCTGGAGAACGACGTCATCGTGGGCTCGGGCGCGCAGGTGCTCGGCCCCGTCCACGTGGGCCACTGCGCGCGCATCGGCGCCAACGCGGTGGTGACCAAGGACGTCTCGCCCCAGGCCACGATGGTGGGCATCCCAGCCAAGCAGGTGCCGCTGCACGAGCCCAAGCCCAGCCGCGAACAAGAGCCGCAGTTCGTCGCCTACGGCACGCCCACGGGCGACCTGCCCGACCCGGTCGCGCGGGCGCTGGAGGGCGTGTCGCAGGAGGTTCACCGCCTGCGAACGCGCGTCGACGAATTGGAACGCGAGCGCGCGGACGCCACGGAGGATTTGCACGGCGTCGGCGAGGACACGGCGAAGTCGCCGCGCGCCGCCGACGACGCCAAGGGTCAGTGCTAGGGCATGATAAGGTTGGACAGAAACAGTCCGGACTCTGGACACGCAGTCGCACGCCTGAGGCGTGCAAACATGCCCGCCCACGAATGACATAGAGCACGATGAGGCTCGTTGGATGACTCCGCGTCGTCCCATCGTGCTCTGAACACGCTTGCAGCGCAGGCGCAGAGGACAGCTCGCCATGAAGCTCACCGCCAAGGGCCGCTACGCGGTCATGGCCCTCTCCGATCTCGCCCGCCACAGCACGGGACATCCCATCCCCTTGGCGGAGATCGCGGAGCGCCAGGACATCTCCCTCTCCTACCTGGAACAGCTCTTCGCCAAGCTGCGCCGGGCGGGGCTCGTCACCAGCGTGCGCGGTCCCGGCGGCGGCTACCGGCTTGCCCAGCCCGCCGCCCGGACGCGCGTGGCGGACATCATCCTGGCCGTGGACGAGCCGGTGGAGACCAACCGCTGCACCCCGGCCCAGCCATGCGGCTGCAAGGACAGCACGATCCAGTGCCTGACCCACGGCCTGTGGGAGCAGCTGGGCAACCAGATCTACCTCTATCTCTCGGCGGTGACGATCGCCGACGTGATCGAGCAGCGCATGGTCCCGCCTCAGTCGCCCGACCCGCACACGGACGCGCCGGGCCCCGAGGGATCGAGCCCGGAACCGGCCTGAGCCGGGGGTGCCCGCCATGGCCGACCCGGTCTACCTGGACCACAACGCCACCGCGCCCGTCCGCCCCGAGGCGGCGCGGGCCGTGGCCGAGGCGCTGGCGGAGGTGGGCAACGCCTCCTCCGTGCACCGCTTCGGGCGCGGCGCGCGCCGGCGGCTGGAGGACGCGCGCGAGGCCGTGGCCGCGCTCGTGGGCGCGCGGGCGTCGCAAGTGATCTTCACCGGCGGCGGCACGGAAGCCAACAACCTCGCGCTGCGCGGTCTGGCGGGCGCGCGCCCGCTCGTCTCCGCGGGCGAGCACGACTGTGTCCTGCGCGCCCGCGACGACGCCGAAAGCATTCCCCTGACCGCGGACGGCCGCACCGACCTCGACGCCCTGCAGGCCATGCTGGCCGACGACGCGCGGCCGGCGGTCGTCTCCATCATGCTGGCGAACAACGAGACGGGCGTGCTCAACGACGTGGCGCGGGCCGCCGGGATCGCCCACGCGGCGGGCGCGCTCGTGCACTGCGACGCCGTGCAGGCCCCCGGCAAGATCGCTGTGGACGTGCGCGACCTGGGTGTGGACCTGCTGACGCTCTCGGCGCACAAGATCGGCGGGCCACAGGGCGTGGGCGCGCTCGTCATCCCCGGCGAGGTCTCGCTCACCAAGCTCATGGGCGGCGGCGGCCAGGAGCGCGGCTACCGCCCCGGCACGGAGAACGTCGCGGCGGCGGCCGGCTTCGGCGTCGCGGCGGAGATGGCGGGGCGCGAAACGCTCGACCACGTGGCGGCCTGGCGCGACCGCCTGGAGCGCGAGGTGCGCACGATGGCGCCCCAGGCCGTGATCCACGGCGGCGACGCCCCGCGCCTGCCCACGACGAGCTGCATCGGCCTGCCGGGCGTGAACGCGGAAACGCAGGTCATGGCCCTCGACCTCGCGGGCGTGGCGGTGTCCTCGGGCTCGGCGTGCTCCTCGGGCAAGGTTCACCCCTCCCACGTCCTGAAGGCCATGGGCCTGGACGAGGACGCGGCCGGCGAGGCCATCCGGGTCAGCCTGGGCTGGACTTCGCGCGAAGCCGACGTGGACCGCTTCCTCGACGCCTGGGGCAAGCTGGCGCGGCGCCACGCGCCCGAGCACGCGGCCTGAGCACACGGCCTGAGCACGGAGCCTCATCCCTCCCAGCGCCTCAGCCGGGCTGAGCCGCTGGGCCCCTCCCTTCTCCCGGCCGGCGGGAGAAGGGTTGATAACGCGGCGGGCACACACGATGAGCGAACCGCAGCAGCGCCCGATCTACCTGGACCACCAGGCCACCACGCCCGTCGACCGGCGCGTGGCCGATGCCATGTGGCCGTATTTCACGGAAGCCTTCGGGAACCCGCACAGCGTCCACCATGCCTATGGGCGCGAAGCCGGGGACGCCGTGGAAGCTGCGCGCGCCGAGATCGCCGCCCTGATCGGCGCCCAGGCGCGCGAGATCGTCTTCACCTCGGGCGCGACGGAATCCAACAACACCGCCATCAAGGGC
The DNA here is from genome assembly GCF_900100655.1 of Limimonas halophila. Taxonomy (NCBI): domain Bacteria; kingdom Pseudomonadati; phylum Pseudomonadota; class Alphaproteobacteria; order Rhodospirillales; family Rhodovibrionaceae; genus Limimonas; species Limimonas halophila. The sequence continues at coordinate 96,899 of NZ_FNCE01000004.1, read as the reverse complement.
GCGGCCCACTTCCACGCCCGCCATTTCGGCAAGCGCCACCTCGTCACCGTGGCCACCGAACACAAGTGCGTGCTGGAAAGCTGCAAGCGGCTGGAGGCCGAGGGCTTCGCCGTCACCCACCTGCCCGTTGCGGCGAACGGCCGCGTCGACCTCGACGCGCTGCGCGCCGCCATCCGCGACGACACGGCCATCGTCTCCGTCATGGCCGTGAACAACGAAACGGGCGTCGTTCAGGACATCGAGTCGATCGGCGCCATCTGCCGCGAGCGCGGCGTGCTCTTCCACACCGACGCCGCCCAGGCCGCCGGCAAGATCCCGCTGGACGTCAACGCGGCCAAGGTCGACCTGCTCTCGCTGTCCGGCCACAAGGTCTACGGGCCCAAGGGCGTCGGCGCGCTCTACATCCGCCGCCGCCCGCGCGCCCGCCTGGACCCGCTGATGGATGGCGGCGGCCAGGAGCGCGGCATGCGCTCGGGCACCGTGCCCGCCCCGCTCGCGGTGGGGCTGGGCGAAGCCTGCCGCCTCGCCCGGACGGAGATGGACAATGAGCGCGCGCGGCTCACCCACCTGCAGCAGCGCCTGCGCGCAGGGTTGGAAGCGGGCATTCCCGATCTCGCGATCAACGGCGATCTGGCCCACCGCATCCCCGGCAACCTCAACGTCACCGTCCCGGGTCTGGACGCGGAAACGCTGATCGAGAACCTGGAGACGGTCGCCGTCTCCACCGCCTCGGCCTGCTCCTCGGCGTCGGTGGAGCCGTCCTACGTGCTGACGGCGATGGGGCTGTCCGACACGGCCGCGGCGGCCAGCCTGCGCATCGGCCTGGGCCGCTTCACCACCGAGGCCGAGGTGGACGCGGCGGTGGACGAACTGACCGCGACGGCCCAGCGCCTGCGGGCCGCGGGCGTTAGCCGCTTGGCGGTGTAGAGCGGTGGCAATCGACTCTGGTCCGCCGGCGGGGCGATCGGTTACTTCCCCGTGCGAAGCGACCACATCCGCATGCGGCGAGAGGTTTGCGCAGCCATGCCGAAGATGACCTTCATTCAGAAGGATGGCAGCAAGAAGGAGGTCGACGCGCCGGTCGGCCTGTCGGTGCTGGAGATCGCGCACCGCAACAACATCGACATGGAAGGCGCCTGCGAGGGCTCGCTGGCCTGCTCGACCTGCCACGTCATCGTCGACAAGAAGTGGTACAAGAAGCTGCCCAAGGCCTCGGAGGACGAGGAGGACATGCTCGACCTCGCGTTCGGGCTGACCAAGACCTCGCGCCTGGGCTGCCAGATCGTGATGAGCGAAAAGCTCGACGGGCTCGTGGTGCAGCTGCCCGAGCAGGTCACGAACTGGATGGATTGAGGCGGTGAGCGGCGCGCTCACCGGCCTGGGCGAGGCGTGGTGGGTGCGCCTGGCCGCCCCCGCCATCGCCCTGACCGACGCCTGCGAGGCCGCCGGGGTATCGACCAACGCCGTGGACACGCTGGCCGCGGGCGACGACGACGCCGCGGCCTCGGCCGTGCTCACCTGCCCCAGCTACTTCTGCACCCCGGGCGCGTTCGTGCTCGTCCTGGCGCACCTGACCCGCTGCAACCTGGACTTCGAGCTGCAGGTGGTCATGGGCGCCGACGCCCGCGCCTCGGTCTACGCGGTGCACCCGCCGCTCGACGAGCATTCGCGCCAGCTGCTGTCGCAGGTCGACCCCGAGCGCGCGCCCGCCGCGTCCGAACTGGAAGCCCGCGCCCGCAGCGTGTTCGCGCGCCTGCGGTCGGAGTCGTGATGCGGCGATGCGGACACCGCGCTTTACGGCGCGGCGTGAACGCGCCATGTGGGAGCCGGGTCGCCGCCGGGTGAGGAGCAGCATGCGTCAGGCCGCCAAGATCTCCGCCACCACCGCGCTTTTCATCCTGGCGCTCGCGGCCGTAATCCCGATGATCCCGTTCAAGGCGCGGGATCTGGGCGCGGACGGCGCGCTGGTGGGGCTGCTGTTCTCCACCTTCGGCGCGGCGGCACTGGTGGCCGCGCCGTTTTGGGGCCGGATTTCCGACCGCGAGGGGCGCCGGCCGGTGCTGGCGGGCTCGGCGCTGATCTCCGCCGTGTCCTACGTGCTGCTCGGGCTGGCCGACGACCTGACGACGCTGTTCGCGGCACGCCTGATCGCCGGGCTCGGCTTCGGCTGGGTGCCGGCGGCGCAGGCGCTGGCCAGCGACATCGCGCCCAGCGGCAAGCGCGCCGCCGCCATCGGCCTGGTGGGCGCAGCCTTCGGTGTGGGCTTCAGCATCGGCCCCGGCATCCAGACGCTGGCGGAGATGGGCGGCTACTCGCTGGACGCCGTGGCCTTCACCGCGGCCGCGTTCTGCGTGGCGGCGCTGGTGAGCGTGCCCATCCTGCCCGCCGGCCGGCAGCCGCAGGCACACCGCCCGTCCATCTGGCACGTCCTGCCGCGGGCGGGGGCGAAGCTGCTGGCGATCCACATCCTCGTCTTCATGGCCTTCACGGGCGTGGAGGCGACACTGGCGCTCTTCCTCGCCGACGAACTCGGCTTCGATGCCGGCGACGTGGGGGCGCTGCTGGTCGTCGCCGGCATCGCCAACGCCGGCATCCAGGGCGGGCTGGTCGGCAAGCTGGTACCGCGCATCGGCGAAGTGCGCACGGCGATGCTCGGGCACCTGTGCCTGGCCGTTGGCGCGCTGGCGATCGTCGCAGCGGGCCTGTTCGAGCAGGGGTGGGCGATCTACCCGGCCATGGTGTGCTTCACGGGCGGGCTGGGCCTGCACGCGCCGTCGCTGCAAACCGCCCTCGCGCGGCTGGCGGGGGAGAACGGCCGCGGCGTCGCCCTCGGCGCGGCGCAATCCGCGGCGACGGGCGCGCGCGTCGTCGGCCCGGCGATCGCCGGCGCGCTGTATGCCGGCCCCGGCCACGCCGCGCCGCTGCTGATGGCCGCGGTGCTGGCGTGCTGCGCCGCGCTGGTGGGCACGATGACCGTCCTGCCGCGCGAGGAACCGGCCAGCTCCCCGGCCTGAGCGCCCGATTGCGAACGGCCCGGGCGCGCATGCGGCCCTGGCCTTGCACGCCGCCGCCCGGGCGTGCTGCTGTTCCGGCTCACCAGCCAAACGGTTTCCCGCCATGGCCCGCTGGCGCTTCGTTCACGCCGCCGACCTGCACCTGGACACCCCCTTCGCCGGCCTCGCCCGCCTGGGCGCCGAGGTGCCGGGGCTGCTGCGCGACGCCTCGCTGCAGGCGTGGGACAACCTCGTCCAGGCGACGCTGGATCACGGCGCGCACGCGCTGCTGCTGGCGGGCGACATCTACGACGGCCCCGAGCGCGGCCTGCGCGCGCAATTGCGCTTCCGCGACGGGCTCCAGCGCCTGAGCGACCGCGGCGTCCGGGTGTTCCTGGTGCGCGGCAACCACGACCCCGTCGCCGAGGGCTGGTCGGCGATCGGGGCGTGGCCGGAGGGGGTCACGGAATTCGGCCACGAGCGCGTGGAAAGCGCCCCCATCACGGTCGAGGGGCATGAGGCCGCGCGCGTCCACGGCATCAGCTACGCCCGCCGCGACACGCGCGAGAACCTGGCCCGGCGCTTCCCCGGCGAGCGCACCGCGCCCTTCGCCATCGGCCTGCTGCACGCCAACGCCGGCGGCAATCCGGACCACGCGGCCTATGCGCCGTGCAGCCTGGACGACCTGCGCGCGGCAGCCATCGACTACTGGGCGCTCGGCCACATCCACGGCCGCGAAACCCTGATCCCCGAGCGCCCCTGCGCCGTCTATCCCGGCGTGCTACAGGGGCGTTCCCCCAAGCCGACCGAAACCGGCCCCAAGGGCGCGACGCTGGTGGAGGTGGACGGCGAGCGCATCGCCGAGACCCGCTTCCTGCCGCTGGACGTCGTGCGCTTCGAGCTGCGCGAGCAGGACGTCGCCGGGATCGCGGACCTCGCCGGGCTGCGCGACGCGCTCGCCGACCTCGCCGACGGCGTCGTGCGCGAGGCCGAGGGGCGCACGATCATCCTGCGCGTCACGCTCACCGGCCGCGCGCCCGTGCACACCGAGCTGCGCCGCGCGCCGGACACCCTGGACGGCCTGCTGGACGAGCTGCGCGAACAGGCCGGGCGCGTGTGGTGGGACAAGCTGACCGACGCCACGGCCCCGCCCATCGACCGCGACGCCATCCGCGCCCGCGGCGACTTCGCCGCCGACCTGCTGACGGAAACCGACGCCCTGCGCGCGGCGGACGACGAAACCCTGCTCGCCGAGCTGCGCGCCTGGGCGGAGCCGCGCGACCGCAAGACACGCACCCTTCTGTCTGGCCTGGACGCGGAGACGGCGCGCGAAATCCTGGAGGCCGCGGAGAGCGAGGCGCTCGACCGCCTGGAGGGCGGGGAATGATCCTGCGCGGCTGGCACATCGACGGCTTCGGCGTCTTCCACGACACCCGCCGCACCGACCTGGGCGACGGCGTCACCGTGGTGTGCAGCCCGAACGAGGCGGGCAAGTCGACGCTGCTCGCTTTCATCCGCGGCGTGCTCTTCGGCTTTCCCGACGGCCGCTCCAAGGAGCCGCGCTACGAGCCCGTGCACGGCGGGCAGCACGGCGGTCGCCTGTTCCTGGAACACGACGGGCACACCTACACCGTGGCCAGGCGTGCCGACAAAAAGCAGCCCCCGCGCATCCTCAACGACGCCGGCGAGGACGTGCCGGAAGGCGTGCTGGAGCAGCTTCTCGGCGGCGCCGACAGCCGCCTTTTCCGCAACATCTTCGGCTTCACGCTGGACGAATTGCAGGCGCTGCGCTCGCTGACCGACGACAGCGTGCGCGAGCGCATCTTCTCCGGCGCCGTCGCGGGCGCGGGCCGTTCGGCGCGGAAGGCGGTGGACGATCTCACCGAGCAGGCGGACGCGCTCTACAAGCCCGACGGCCGGGCCAAGAACAACCGCGTGGCCGGACTGCTCAACGAGCTGAAGACCCTCGACGACAAGCTCACGGCCGCGCGCCGGGAGGCCGAAGCCTACCCCGACACCCTCGCCGCCGAGCGCGACGCGGAGCGGCGCGTGCAGGACTTTCGCGCGCAGTTGGACCGCCAGCAGGCGCGGCGCGACTGGCTGGCGAAGCTGGACCGGCTGTGGGCGCCCTGGCGCGACCGGCGCGCGGCCGTGGACGCGCTAACGCGGGCCGCCCCGCCCGGCTTCGATCCCGAGCGCCCGGACGAGCCCGGCGCGGTCTTGACCGAGACGGCGCGCGAAGCCGAGCGGCTGGCGCAGCAGGCGGAGCCGCAGCGCGAGCGGCTGGAGCGGCTCGCGGCGCTGGACCGGCAAATCCGCGACCGGCGCGAGCGCCTGACCGCCACGCTGGAAACGCTTGGCACCGCCTGGAGCGAGGACGCGGTCGCCGCGTTCACCCTGCCCATTCCCACGCGCGAGGAAATCCGCCAGTGGGACGGCGCGCTGAGCGAGCACGCGCAGGCCGTGGAGCAGGCCGAGGAGCGCCTGAAGCAGGCGGCGAGCGAGGCCGAGCGCGCCGAAGGCGAGCGCAAACGGCTGGCCCGCGAGCTGGACGAGCTTGGCGAGGCGCCCGAGCCGGTGGCGACGCTCCAGGCCCGCGTGCGCGCGCTGGAAACCCTGCGCGCCCGGCTGAGCCAGCGTGCCAGCCAAGCGGAAAAGGTCCGCAACCTGGAGCAGACCGCCGCCGACCGGCGCGCCCACGCCGACGCGCTGAGCCGGCGCGTGCCCGGGCGCGCCTGGAGCCTCGCGGCTGTGGCGCTGGGCGCGCTGCTGATCGCGGGCGGTGCCGGCCTCTACGTCCTGGGCGCGGTGCTGGCCGCCGCCATCGTCGCGGGCGTCGGCGTTGCCGGCGCCGCCGGTTTGTTGCTGCTGGTTCGCTGGCTGCGCCGCCGCGCGTGGACGGACGCGGCCGAGGCCGAGGCGCGGGCAACAGAAGCGGAGCGCGAAGCGGAACACGCACGGCAAGAGCTGGCTCAAGCGGAATCCGGTCTCGCCGACCTCGCCGAACAGGCGGGCCTGGCGGCAACGCCGGACGAAGCCGGCTCGGCGGCAGCGCTCGCGGAAACCCACGCGGCCGTGGACCGCCGCCGACAGTGGGAGGCGCGCAAGCGCGCCCTGGACGACGCGGCGAAGGCGGCGGACGAGGCCGAAAAGGCCCGGGAAGCTGCGGTCACGGCGCGCGACGAGGCCGTCGAGGCGCGCGACGCGCTCGCCGAGCGCTGGCTCGCCTGGAAACGCGACCACGGCCTGCCCGAGCACCTCTCGCCCCAGGGCGTGCTGGACTTCGCCAGCGAGCTGAACACGGCGCGCGAGACCGTCGGCGCCATCCACGGCGACGAACGCCAGCGCGGCCAACTTGCCGAGGCCATCGCCGACTGGACGGAGGCCGCGCGCGGCGTGCTGCACCAGCGCGGGCGCACGGCGCCGGAAGACGACACCGCGCTGATCGACGCCTTCGCCCAGGAGGCCGATGCCATCGCCGAGGAACGCCGGCAAATCCAAACGATCGCCGACGCCGAGGCCGCGATCGCGCGCGAGGCGGGCGACGACGGCGAGCGCGCGGCGGCGCTCAAGGCCGATCTGGCGGGCGGCGACCCGGACGCCTGGGCGCGCGAGACGGCGGAGCTGGACACGGCCATCGCGGAAACGCGGCAGGCCTGGGAAACCGCCGCCGGCGACCTGCGGCAGGCGCGGGCCGATCGCGAGCGCGTCGAGCGCGCCAGCGACGTGGCGGAGCTGGAAACCCGCCGCAACGCGCTGATCGCGGAGATGCAGGACGCTTACCGGCGCTGGCAGACGCTGACGACCGCCCGCGCGCTCGTGGAGCGCACGCTCAAGACCTACGAGCGCGAGCGCCAGCCCGCCGTGGTGGCGCGCGCCGGAGACCACTTCGCCCGCGTGACGGGCGGGCGCTACAGCCGCGTCGTGCAGGACAGCGAGGGCGGCGGCATCGACGTGCTGGACCACCGGGGCGAGCGCCTGCGCCCCGACCAGCTCAGCCGCGGCACGCGCGAACAGCTCTACCTCAGCGTGCGCCTGGGCCTCGCCGCCGAGTTCGCCCAGCGCGGCACGGTGCTGCCGCTGGTGATGGACGAGATCCTGGTCAACTTCGACCCCGAGCGCATGACCGCCATGGCGCGCGAACTGCACCAAGTCGCCGCGCACCACCAGGTCATCCTTTTCACCTGCCACCCCATGGTGGCGGAAACCGTCGCCACCGCCGGCCCCGCAACCGTCATCGACAACCTGCGCGCGGATGCCGGCACAGCCACTCAAACATCCGCGGCGTGAAAACCGTCACCGCATCATCGGGCCACGGTTCGGACCGGCACCTTCCCTAAGACAGCCGCAAACACCGCACCACGCGGGCGTCCATCAGCCTGACAGGCGCGATCCAACAAGCACGAGTTCGCGCGCCGACGGCACGCCGCGTCAGCAAGCCCCGGTTCGGACCGGCACCTTCCCCAAGACAGCCGCAAACATCTCGTTCCGCGGGCGTCCATCAGCCTGACAGGCGCGATCCAACAAGCTTTGTTGGTTAGGTGCGGCGGCTTTCGGGTGGGACGCCGATGTTCCAGACGAGGCGGCCGACTTCGCGGTGGATGAGGTCGAGGTTGGAATCGCGCACCGTGGGGAGCTGGTAGCGCGCCTTCTTGACGTCGGTGTAGTCGACCGTGGCGGTGAGCAGCTCTTCGCCCTCCCCGGCCTCGACGAGCGTGGTGCCGTAGGGATCGACGATGCGGCTGCCGCCCCAGAAGCGCACGTTGCCCTCCTGCACGGCCAGGTTCGCCACCAGCAGCGGCATGCCGTAGATCATGGCGAAGACTTGGAGCGTGGACCGCCAGTTGTCGGGGTTGGAGAACTCGGTGGAGACGACTTCCTCGGCCGAGGCGATGGGCACCTGAAGCACCGTGGCGCCGTGCACGGCCGCGAGGTGAACGAGGGCGGGGTTCCACAGGTCGGCGCAGATCAGCGTGCCCGCGCGCCAGGGCGTGCGCTCCAGGTCGAAGGTGTCGATGTAGCGCCCCTCGGCGAAGTGCTTTTCCTCTTCCAGGAAGCCGTAGCTGGCGAGCTGGAGCTTGCGGTGGATGAAGGCGACGCGGCCGTCGCGCACGGTGATGGCGCTGTTGTGGAGCTGCGCGGCGACGCCTTCCTCGACCGTGCCGAAGGTCGTGCACATCGGCCCGGCGGCCTCGGCCAGCTCGTGCACCACGGGGCTGTCGCGGTGGATGGCGAGATCGACGGCGCGGTGGCCGACGCTGTAGCCGGTGAGCGAGAGTTCGGCGAAGACCAGCATGTCCAGGCCTTCGGCACGCCCGCGCTCGATCATCTCCAGGTGCTTGCGCTTGTTGGCCTGGATGTCGCCGAGCGTGGTTTCGATCTGGGCCACGCCCACCTTGATGCGGCCACCGTCGATCATCGTCTGCCTCCCCTGCGTGCGGACGGCCCTCGGGCCGTCATGTCTGCGATGTGGTCGTGTCGTCGTCCCGCCCCTCGGTCGACGAGCGTGCGGTGAGCCCGGACCACGCCGTGCCCAGCGGCAGCGCCCGTGTCGGCACCGTGGCGGTCAGCGCCCGCCGCACGGCCACCGGCACGGACCGGCGCATCATGCGGTAGAGGGCGAAGACAACCACGACGAGATGGATCGCCGCCAGGTACCAGAGGAACCCGGCGGTGCCGAGGATGTCCATGGCCCAGCCGGCCGTCGACGGGCCGAGGATGGCGCCGGCCCCGAGCGCGAGCAGCAGGCCGCTGCTGGCCGCCACCATCTGCTCGTGGGCCAGATGGTCGTTGGTGTAGGCGATGAGCACGGAATACAGCGTCAGGATGGTCCCGCCCAGCGGCACGGCCAGCGCGATCAGGCCGAGCGTGCTGATTTGCGCCACGGGGACTGCCAGCGCGGCGGACACGGCCGCCCCGAGCGCGATCCCGACGGCAACCTTGCGGCGGTCCATGCGGTCGGACAGCTTGCCGAGCGGCCACTGGAAAACCGCCCCGCCAACGATCAGCGCGGCCATGAACGCGGATACCTCCGCGACCGTCAGGCCGATCATGTGGGCATAGACCGCGCCCATGCCGAAGGTCGCGCCCTTGGCCACGCCGGTCAGGAAGCAGCCCACCGTGCCCAGGGGCGAGATGCGGTAGAGCTGGCGGATGGGAAGCGGCGCGGGCGTGGTGGTGTCCGGCTGGGAGGTGGCGCTGAGCAGGATGGGCACCAGCGCTGCCGAGATGATGACCGAGCAGATGGCGAAGAGATCGAACGCGCCCGGATCGGCGGCGTTGAGCATGAGCTGCCCGCCGCCCATGCCCGTGTAGCTCACCACCATGTAGACGGACAGCAGCCGCCCGCGCAACTCGTTCCCCGCGCTGGCGTTCAGCCAGCTTTCGGAGACCACGTAGAGCCCCGCGTAGGCGAAGCCGGTGACCACGCGCATGACGGCCCAGACGGGCGGCGTCACCATGAGGCTGTGGACCAGGATCGCGATCGAGGCGATCGAGGCCATCGCCGCGAAAACCCGCACGTGGCCAACGTGGATGACCGCGCGCGGCGTCAGCAGCGAGCCGCCGAGAAAGCCGATGTAGTAGCCCGACATCACCAGGCCGGTGACCGAGCTGCCGAAATCCTCCGAGGCCGCGCGCACGCCCAAAAGGCTGCTCTGCAGCCCGTTGCCCAGCATGAGCAGCCCCATGCCGAGCAGCAGTGCCCAGACGCCGCCCGCAGCTTGGACCGTCGCGTTGCGGCTCACCCTTTCCGCAGGGGCGGCCATGGACCGTGCTCCACACGCCGACGGCCGCACGGGGGGGTGCGGCCGTCGGGTTTCCCGGTTTGCCGGCGGGCGTCAGCTGTCGCTGGAGCCCTTGAAGTTGAAGCCGGCGCCGGAACCGATGCCGGACGGCCAGCGCGCGGTGATCGTCTTGTGCTTGGTGTAGAAGCGCACGGCCTCGGCTCCGTAGATGTCGTGCTCGGCGAAGATGGAGCGCTTCCAGCCGCCGAAGCTGTGGTAGGCGGGCGGCACCGGGATGGGCACGTTCACGCCGACCATGCCGTACTGCACCTGGTTGGCGAAGGCGCGCGCGGTGTCGCCGTCGCTGGTGAAGATGGCGGCACCGTTGCCGTATTCGTGCCCGTTGGTGATGTCGAGCGCCTGCTGCGGGGTGTCCGCCCGCACGACCGAGAGCACGGGGCCGAAGATTTCCTCCTTGTAGATGCGCATATCCGTAGTCACGCGGTCGAAGAGTGTGCCGCCCATGAAGTGGCCGTTCTCGTAGCCCTGGAGCGTCAGGCCGCGGCCGTCCACGACCGCTTCGGCGCCCTCCTGGATGCCGGTTTCGACGTAGCCCTCGACGCGCTCCTTGGCGGCGGACGAGATGAGCGGCCCCATGTCGGCCTCGGTGTCGGTGTAGGGGCCGATCTTCAGGTTGCGCACGCGCGGGGCCAGGCGCTCGATCAGGGCGTCGCCCGTCTCCTGGCCCACGGGCACGGCCACCGAGACGGCCATGCAGCGCTCGCCGGCGGCGCCGTAGCCCGCGCCCAGCAGCGCGTCGGCGGCCTGGTCCATGTCGGCGTCGGGCATGACGACCATGTGGTTCTTGGCGCCGCCGAAGGCCTGAACGCGCTTGCCGTTGGCCGTGCCGCGCCGGCGGATCACCTCGGCGACCTTGGTGGAGCCGACGAAGCTCACCCCCTCGATCTGCGGGTGGTCGAGGATGCTGTCCACGGCCTCCCGGTCGCCGTGGACGACGTTGAGCACGCCTTCGGGCAGGCCGGCCTCGTGCATCAGCTCAGCGAGCCGCAGCGGGGCCGAGGGGTCCTGCTCGGACGGCTTGAGGACGAAGGTGTTCCCGCAGGCGATCGCCATGGGGAACATCCACAGCGGGATCATCTCGGGGAAGTTGAAGGGCGTGATCCCGGCGCAGACGCCCAGCGGCTGGCGGATGTCGCTGAGGTCGATGCCCGTGGCGACGTCCGGCGACAGCTCACCCTTGAGGAACTGCTGGATGCCGCAGGTGAACTCCAGCACCTCCAGCCCGCGCATGAGCGAGCCGCGCGCGTCGGCCAGCGTCTTGCCGTGCTCGCGCGAGACCAGCTCCGTGATCTCGTCCATGTGCTGATGGATCTTTTCGCGGAACTTGAACATGACCTGGGCGCGCTTGGCCGGCGGCGTCGCCGACCACGCCGGAAAGGCGCGCGCGGCGGCCTGAACGGCGGCGTCCACCTCGCCCGCGTTCGCCATGGGGGCGTGGCGCTCGATCTCGCCCGTGGCCGGGTTCTCGATGGGCAGCGTGCGGCCGCTGCCGCCGGCGGTGCGCGTGCCGCCGATCCAGTGCGGGAGTTCTTCGGTCATGGCGCTCTCTCCTGGTCCGCGCGCCGGGGTGTCGCGCCGCCCCGGCGGTTCGTGTGTCAGGCGGTGGACCCCGATGCGGGGGCCGTTGGCTCGGAGTCTGACTCGCGGGCCTGGCCCTGGGCCATCTCCACCGCGCTGGGCATGGCGGTGACGTCTTCGCTGGCCGTCACCGCGCGCATGAGCAGGCGCGCGAAGGTGTCGGCGGCCTCGGTCACGGCGGTGGCGGAGCGGTGCAGCTCGACGTCAACGGGCGGCAGCGCCGGCAGGTCGAAGGCCTCGTCGACGATGCGGCAGCTTTCCGGCACCGAGCGGCGGGCCTTCACGCTCAGCGCCATGCCGGCGTCCAGCGCCAGGTTCATGCCGGTGGGGCTGGCGCTCATGTAGACCAGCGACCAGGGCCGCTGCGCCCGGGCCAACGCCGCGATGGCATGCGCGCGGAAGATGCAGCCCGTGGGGTTGAGCGCCAGCGGCAGCGGCGTGCCCGGCTCGGCCGGGAAATAGTGGCCCGCCACCCAGACCAGCCGCTCCTGCCCGATCACCTCGCCGGTCGCGGTGGGCTCGTGGCGGATGGTGAGGGCGAGGTCGAGCTTGCCCTCCTGCATGTGCTCGACGAGCCGGCTGCTCAGATCGCAGACGACCTCCAGGCGCACGTCCGGGTGCTCGCGGGCGAAGGTCGGGATCACGCCAGGCAGGTAGAAGGCCGCCTGCTCTTCCGAGATGCCGATGCGCAGCGTCTTGGTGGCGGTGACGGCGGTCACGGCGGCTTCCGCCTCGTCCTGCAGGCGCAAGATGCGCCGCGCGTAGGGCAGAAGCGCGCTGCCCGCGCCGGTCAGCTCGACGCTGCGGCTGGTGCGCGTGAACAGGCTGTCGCCGATCTGCTCCTCCAGGCGCTTGATCTGGAGGCTCACGGCCGACTGCGTGCGGTTGAGCGCGCGCGCCGCCGCGGTGAAGCCGCGGCTCTCCGCCACGCTGACGAAGGCGCGCAGGAGTTCGGGGTCCATCCCTGCCTCCTCTCGGGCGTGCGATCCGTTCCGGGCCGGCCGCCGACCGTCACGGTCCTTGTATTGCAGGCCCAAATGGATATGATTTCGTATATTCGTTTAACTCATCGCTGAGGCGACCATACCGTATGCGGTGAACTTGGCAAGGACACAGCGTCCATTTTCGATCGCCAAAAAACACCACGGAGGGACGGCATGTCCGCACCGCAGACGGTTCAGCCGGCCGGGAACGCCACCGTCGGCGCGGTCGCGCACACCACGATCGATACCGACAGCTATCCGATCCACGACCGCGGCAGCCAGCGCTACTGGGACCTGGTGAACCTCTACCGCCAGCAGATCGCCGACGTGGGCTGCGCGGTCATCAAGGACTTCGTCCGCTCCGAGGCGCTGGAGCGCATGCGCGGGGAGACGACGGACCTCGCGCCCAAGGCGCACTACAACAACACCTACACGAACCCCTACAACAGCGCGGACGATCCCAGCCTGCCCGAGGATCACCCCAAGCGCACCTTCGCCGACCGCACCAACGCCTTCGTGGCGGGCGACCTGATCGAGACCGACACCGAGGTCCGCCGCCTCTACCACGATCCCGGCTTCCAGCAGTTCCTGGCCGACGTGCTGGGCGTGGAGGAGATTTACGAGTACGCGGACCCGCTTGCCGGGCTGGTCATCAACGTGCTGCAGCCGAACTGCCAGCATCCCTGGCACTTCGACACCAACGAGTTCATCGTCACGATGATGACGCAGCAGTCCGAGGCCGGCGGGCGCTTCGAGTACGTGCCCGAGATCCGCTCCAGCGAGGACGAGAATTTCGACGAGGTCGGCCGCGTCGTGCACGGCGATCATTCGCAGGTGCGCGTGCTGGATGTGAAGCCGGGCGACGTGCAGATCTTCTTCGGCCGCTTCTCGCTGCACCGCGTCTCGCGCGTCGAGGGCGAGTCCGAGCGCCACACCGTGATCCTGGGCTACGCCAAGCAGCCGGGCCAGATCGGCAAGGCCGAGCGCACGCGCAAGCTCTTCGGCCGCACGGCCGAGGTGCACCACCAGGAAGAAGCGACGAACGCCGGCCGCAGCGACAAGCTGAGCGACTGATCGCCCGTTTAAAAAACCGAGCTGATTGTTGTGACGTTAATTTAGAGGCAACCCCACCCCCTCTGTCGGCGCGGGGCAGCGCCCCCGCCGCCGTCTCCCCCTCCCCTTCAGCGAAGGGGAGGGGGAGAGATTGAGGGGGTGGGGATTGGTCGTGCTCCGCAAGAACACGGATGCGGCCCGGCCTCTTGGCCCAGAACCATGCGAGGACACGCCGTGAACGATTCCGGCAACTGGACCGAACCCAAGGAGATGCGCGCGCATCTCGACGTGGTGCCCAGCGGCCCCACGATGACGAGCGACTCCATCCCCATGCACTTCGACCCCAAGACGCTCCGGGCGGGACGGCTGGAGCGCCTGCGGGCAATGATGCGCGAAGCGGACCTGGCGGCCGTGGTCCTGCTGGACCCGTACAACCAGCGCTACGCCACGGGCTCGCGCAACATGTTCGGCTACTTCCTGCGCAACTCCACGCGCTACATCTACGTGCCGCAGGAAGGGCCGGTCATCCTCTTCGAGTATCCGGGCAGCGCGCACGTCTCCACCCACCTGGAGACGATCGACGAGGCGCGTACCTCCAAGGTCGTCTGGTCCTCGGTCAACGCGCGCGACACCGACGCCGCCGCGCCCTTCGCCGAGGAAATCGCCGACCTCGTGCGCCAGCACGGCGGCGGCGCCACCAAGATCGGCCTGGACCGCTGCTTCCACCTGCTCGCCGTCGGCCTGGAAAACCAGGGCCTGACGGTGGAGGACTGCAACGCCCGCATCCTGTGGACCCGCGCGGTGAAGACGCCGGAAGAGGTCGCCTGCCTGGCGCAGAGCATGGCGGCGTCCGAGGCCGCCGTCGCCGCCGTCGAGCGCCAGATCCGCCCCGGCGTCACCGAGCAGGACCTCTTCGCCACGATGTACGAGAACGTCATCCGCGGCGGCGGGGAGTTCATCGAAACGCGGCTGCTCAACTCCGGCCCGCGCACCAACCCCTGGTTCAACGAGGCCAGCTCACGCCCCATCCGCCCCGGCGAGATGGTCGACCTCGACACCGACACCATCGGCTGCAACGGCTACTACTGCGACATGTCGCGGTCGTTCCACTGCGGCCCAGGCCGGCCGACGGGCTACCAGAAAATGCTGTACCAAATGGCCTACGAGCAGGTGCAGTACAACATGTCGATCCTGAAACCCGGGATGTCCTTCCGCGAAATCGCGCAAAAGGCGTGGCCGATCCCCGAACGCTTCTACGACCTGCGCTACCCCTCGGTCATTCACGGCGTCGGCATGCACGGCGAAACGCCGATGATCGCCCACTACGGCGACTTCGACCGCTTCTCCAACGACGGCATCCTCCAACCCGGCATGGTCGTCTCCGTCGAGAGCTACATCGGCGAACCCAATGGCCCCGAGGGCATCAAGCTGGAGGACGAGGTCGTCGTCACCGGCGACGGCGTCGAGCTGCTCTCCAAATACCCCTACGACGATGCATTGTTGGGTAGGCAAGTCTGACCAAAGATGATCTTTGGACCAAGGATGATCCTTGGAACCCTCTGTCACGCGACACCGGCGTCGCGCGGCGACGGATGGGTCCCTCACGACCAAGTATGATACTTGGAACCGTATGTCACTCGACACCGGCGTCATGCCGCGACGAGTGGGTCACTCACGACCAAAGACGATCTGTGGAAACCTGAGTCAGACGGTGGGCGCCCGGCGTGTTCACCGCCTGCGTCGGTCTTGAGACGTGCGGGGGCACCGGCCGGTGCCCCCGCTTGTCGTTTTGGGGTCGTGGCGATCCGTCTTATACGAACGCTCATTAAGCGGAACCTACGACAAGCCGAGGATGTAGCAGCGGAGCCTCGCCAGGGTCCTTTCTCCTTTAGGAGAAAGACAGAATGAGGCAATGAGTTCCGCTCATTGCGCATGCGTCTTACGCCGCGGCCGACCGCTCGGCGCCGCCCATTTCGCGCGCAACCGCGGCCACGGCGTCGGCAAGGATATCCAGGCCCTTGCTGAGCGTGGCCTCGTCGATCGTCAGCGGCGGCAGCAGCTTCGCCACCTCGTCCCGCGCACCGGCCGTCTCCAGGATCAGCCCGCGCGCGAAGGCGGCGTGGGACACGGCTTCGGCCGCACCCGGCACGTCCAGCACGAGGCCCTGCATCAGCCCGCGCCCGCGCACGGACGGCTTCAGGCCGGGATGCCGGGCGGCGATGGCCTCCAACCGTTCCCGCACGATCTCGGCCTTGGCGCGCACGCCGCGTTCGAAGGCGTCGTCGCGCCAGTAGGCCTCCAGCGCCGCCGCACCCGTCACGAAGGCGGGGTTATGGCCGCGGAAGGTGCCGTTGTGCTCGCCTGGGGCGAAGACGTCGTGCTCGGGCTTGATGAGCGTCAGCGCCAGCGGCGTGCCGTAGCCGCCGATGGACTTGGACAGGCAGATCAGGTCCGGGTCCAGGCCCGCCGGCTCGAAGCTGAAGAAGGTGCCCGTGCGCCCGCAGCCGGCCTGGACGTCGTCCACGATCAGCAGCATGCCGTGCGCGCGGCAGATGCGCTGGAGGCGCTGGAGCCAGCCCATGCTGGCGGGATGCACGCCGCCCTCGCCCTGCACCGTCTCCACGATGGCGGCGGCGGGCAGGTCCACGCCGCTGGAGGTGTTGGCGAGCATGGCCTCCAGGTGATCGAGCGTGTCCACGCCCGCGCCCAGCGCGCCGTCGAGGGGCGCGAACACCACGTCCGGCAGCGCCGTTCCGGCACCGCCGCGCTTGCCGCGGTTCCCCGTGGCCGCCAGGGCGCCCAGTGTCATGCCGTGGTAGGCGTTGGTGAAGCTGACGATCGGGCGCCGGCCGGTGACCTTGCGGGCGATCTTCAGCGCCGCCTCCACGCAGTTCGTGCCCGTCGGCCCCGGGAACATGACCCGGTAGTCCATCCCGCGCGGGGCCAGGACGATGTCGTGGAAGCGTTGCAGGAAGCGGGCCCGCGCCTCGGTGACGAGGTCGAGGCTGTGGGTGACGTTGTCGCCTTCCAGGTAGTCGATCAGCGCGCGCTTCAAGAGCGCGTTGTTGTGGCCGTAGTTGAGCGCCCCGGCCCCCGCGAAGAAGTCGATGTAGGCGTCGCCGGCGCGCGTGCGCATCACGGCGTCCTTCGCCGTGGCGAAGGTGACGGGAAAGTCGCGGCTGTAGCTGCGCACCGCGGACTCGTGCGTTTCGACGCTGTGAAGCGGATCGGTGGTGTCCATGAAATCCTCGCTCGTCCCGTTCACCGGGACCAAAAACCGGGTCAGGCCGACGCGGCGGGCTGGAAGGGCCCGACGCGGATCAGGCGCTCGCTTTCGTGGCCCTCGCCGGGAAAGAGATCGGCATCGAAACCCTGGCCGATGGTGAAGCCGGCATCCAGGTCGCGCGCAAGCGCGCGGAAGAGGCGCTTCGAGGGTTTGTTCGACGGCGTCACCGTCGCCTCGATGTAGCGCACGTGGCGGCACGCCGGGCGCGACAGCATGGCGTGCACCAGCCGCTTGGCCAGGCCGCGCCCGCGCTCGCTCTCGGCGCTGGCGACCTGCCAGATGAAGAGCGTTTCCGGCTTCGTGCGCGGCACCAGCCCGGAGACGAAGCCGACGATCCCGCCCTTGCGCTCGGCGACCAGGCAGGTGTCCGCCAGGTATTCGCCCAGCATCAGGTAGCTGTAGGCCGAGTTGAGGTCGAGAACGCCGCTGTCCTCGACGATCTTGTAGATCGCGGCGCCGTCGCCCGTCTCCGGGGCACGGAAGCGGTAGCGCTTGGCATCCTTGCGGGGGTTGGCGGGCGTGGAGGCGGTGGCCGTCCCGCCCGCGTCCTGAACGTCCGCCCGAGCAGCCGGATGCAGCGCATCCGCCTGAACGCGGTTCTGAAGATTTTCTGGGGTCATAACCTGTATGTGCTGTTCAAGCTGTTGAACCAGCCGGCCGAAGGCCCGCCGGGACAGCGCCGCACGTCGCGGCCGCATGCCCCGAACGCTCACTGCCAGTCTAGCGGCAGTGCCGTTGCAAATGCCTTAGCCGATGTGCGGTGCAGCGTACCCTATGCCGGGCGAATGTCAACCGGGATTGCCGGGATGGGACGCGATAGGGTCCAGACGGGCTGCGCAGATCCATCTCGATAGATTCGGCAAAAACTCCGGTTTTCCAGCGCATTGCTCCGAATATTCCGCACCATTTCGCCAGCCCATTTGGGTGTTGACTTGACACCGGCTGACGGGTGGGTATTTTGCAGTGCAAGATGCATTGGCCCGGCGCCCATCATTGCCCGGGCACCGCCGGCGCGGGAGAGGCCCCGGCGCCGGCGCACCATCCCGCCGGCCATGTACGGCCGGGAAACCCATCCCCACGGAAAGATGGAGCCATGAAAGGGTATTATGCGATTGTTCGGCACGCGCCGGACAACGATTACCGAGTGATCTTCCCCGACCTGCCCGGCTGCGGCTGCACCGCGCCGACGGTCGAGGAAGCCCTTCACCAAGCCGAACAGGCGTTGCGCCTTCATTTGGCCGACCTCGACGCCAGCGGCGAACCGGCGCCGGCGCCGCGCCCGGCCGACGGCATGCTGGCCGAGGCCGCGCGCATCTCCGCCGTCGCCGCCGCCTGCCTCCGCCCACCGGCGGCCTGACGGCAGCGCATTCAAAAACGGGAAAACGAACTGGGGGCCGGTTCGCCGGCCCCTTTTTATGCCGACCGGCCCGCCACGGACCGGACCTGGCCGTCGTCGAGCACGCGCCCGGCCGGGAAAACGGCCGTCGCGGTTGTCCCCTCGCCGGGCGCGCTCGCCAAGTAGAGTTCGCCGTCGTGTAGCGTCATGAGCTGGCGCGTGATGGCGAGGCCGAGCCCGGTGCCCTCCTGATGGTCGCTGGACAGGCGCTCCTCGCTCTTCTCGAAGGGATGCAGCACGCGATCCAGGTCCGCCTCGGCGATGCCGGGACCCGTGTCGGTGACGGCGATCGCCAGGTCGCCGGCGTCGGTCCGGGCGGCGCCCACCGTGACCCGGCCGCCCTCGCCCGCGAATTTCACGGCGTTCGTCAGCAGGTTCAGAACCACCTGGCGGAGCGCCCGCTCGTCGGCCAGCAGCCTGGGGGCTGTCCGGTCGACGCCCAGCGAAATCCCCGCCGGCTCGGCGCGCGGCTCGACCATGCGCGCGCATTCGTGCAGGATCTCACCGGTCTGCAAGGGCTCCGGGTTGAGTTCGTAGCGCCCGGCTTCCAGCCGCGACATGTCCAGCAAGTCGTTGACCAGCTCCAGCAGGTGGCCGCCGCTCTTGCGGATGTCGTCGGCGTAGCTCGCATACTGTTCGATGTCGTCGCCGAGCAGGCGGTCGCGGATGACTTCCGACATGCCGATGATGGCGTTGAGCGGCGTGCGCAGCTCGTGGCTCATCGTGGAGAGAAAGCGCGTCTTGGCGGCGTTGGCCGCGGCGGCCTGGTCGCGCGCCTCGACGAGATGGCGCTCCATCCGCTTCTGGTCGGAGATGTCGCGCATGATCGTGGACAGGCGGATCACCTCACCCTGGGAGTCGAAGTGCGCGAAGATCACCTGGGAAACCGGGATTTCGGTGCCGTCGGCGGTGAGCAGGGCCGTTTCCCCCGTCCAGACGCCACCGGCCAGTGCGGTGGGCAGCGCCTCGTGGAGCACGCGCTCAGTCGCCCAGCGGGGGTGATACTGCTCGATTGTACGCCCGGCGACGGCGTCCCGGTCGAGGCCGATCAGCCACTCCGTGGCGGGATTGATGTAGGTGGTGCGCCCGTCCGGCGTCGCCATGCCGATGACGTCGGGGGTGTTCTCCAGGATCTCCAGCAGCCGCGTTCGCGCCTCCTCCGCGTGGGCGTGCTCGGCGCGCAGGCGCTCGCGTTCGCGCGCGTTTTCGCGGAAGATCTGGACCGTCCGCGCCATGCGGCCGATTTCGTCGCCGCGTTCGCGCGCCGGCACCTCGGCGTCGAGGTCGCCTTCGGCCAGCCGGCGCATGGCCCCGGTGAGCGCGGCCACCGGGCGGCTGATGCTGCGCGTCAGCACCCAGCCGGCGAGCCCCAGCGCCAGGGCGGTGAATAGCGCGATGCCGATGGCGACGTTGCGCGTGGCAACCGAATTCGTCACGGCCTGATCGTGCAGGCGGTCGCTGCGGCCGTTCAGCCGCCCCATGCTCTCGGTCATCAGGCTCTGAAGGGCGGCGAACTGCTTTCGCCCCCGCCCCGTGACCGTGAGGTAGGCCGCCTCGCGGCGGCCGGCCTCCATCTGCGTGCGCGTGTGCCGGATCAGGTCCTTGTAGGCCGTCCACGCCGTCTGCAACCGCGCGGCCCGCTCGGCGGCCTCCCCCGAGGCGCGTCGCCGCCAGCGCGCGATGGCGCCGTCCAGCTCCTCGGTCAGCTCGGCGACCTTGGCGTCCACCGTGGCGCGGCGCTCGGCCCCGGGGGCGAGCACGAGGGAAAGCGTGTGCTGGCGCAGCCGCCCCAAGGGTTCGACGATCTGCTGGTTCAGGAAGATCGTGCGCTCGGTGACGCTGTCGACGCGCCGCAGGGCGTCGGTGCTGCGCTCGGCGACCACCAGGACGAGCACGATCAGCGCCGCCATCCCGAGGCCGCCGACCGCGTTCTGGACGAACAGCTTGAGTCCGATATCCGGCGCGCGCAGCCGGCGGACCGCGGACGAAAGACGCATCGGCACCGAGGGGTTGTTACCGCTTTCGGCGCAAGGATCGCATGCGCTGCGCAGCTTGCGCAAATGCAGGTTACGCTCCGGTCCGAGACCCAGCCCGGCGGCGATCCCGTTTCGTTCTCGCCCCGCCCGCGCGAGCACCGCAGAGGTGAAGAACAAACAACCTCGCGGTGTCCTTGCGCATTCTTAAATTTACTATTGAACGCGTTTTTTCATCCCTGCCGCATTGGTTGTACTCCCCCATCCATGCAGGCCGTGTGGGTGGGCTGTTTTGACAGAGCCGCGTGTGCGCCCGGGTGTCATCAAACGTTCACGAACCTGTGCAGCGGATGTCACGCGCCGCGCCTTTTTTGCGCGCCGCACGCCCCGGCGGCCATCCGACGCGGACCACCGACTGCCGGGGCGCGCGCACGAACGCTGGAGGCCGGCATGCACACCGTTCGATTGGCCACCAAACTGCCCGTCGTCGTCACCGTTTCCGCGTTGATGGTGGCGGCCGTGACCGGCGGGGTCTCCTTCCTGGTGGCGAAGGACTCCCTCTATCAGGCGTCCCGAGAGCGCCTGGCGGCCCTGCTGGAGACGCGCGGGGCGGCAATCGAAGCCTATGCCGGGTCCGTCCGACGCGACCTGGAGCTGCTGGCGACGAGCGAGCAGGTGCGCGCCGCCGCCGACGCCTTCCGCATCGCCCACACCGGCCTCGGCTTCGACGAGAACGCGATGCTGCGCAAGGTTTTTGTCGAGCAGAACCCGAAGAAACCCGAAAACCGCAGCGAACTGATCGAGGCCGAGGGGCGCACGGCCTCCTCCTACAACCGGCCGCACGCCAACCATCATCCCTTCTTCCGCAGCTTCGCCCGGGTGCGCGGCTACGCCGACATCTATCTCGTCAGCGCGAAGGGCGACGTCATCTACTCGGTGAACAAGCGCGCCGACTTCGCCCGCAACCTGAACGACGGCAAGTGGGCGAAAACCGGCCTGGGCCGGGTCTACGCGGCCGCGCGGAAAGCCGAGGGCGAGCCCAAGCTGCACTTCACCGGCTTCCGGGCCTACGCGCCGCTGAATGGCGCCCCCAGCGGCTTCGTCGCCCGGCGCGTGTTGAGCGCCGACGGCAAGCTGCTGGGCGTGATCGCCGCCCGCCTGCCCGCCGCGCGCGTGAGTCAGCTCACCGCCAAGGCGCCGGGGCTGGGCCGCACGGGCGAGATCGTGGCGGTCGGCGGCGACGGCCGCCTGCGCACCGACGTGCGGGGTCTGGACGGCTCCCAGATCCTCGATCGCTCGGTGGACAACGCCGCCGTTCGGGCGGCGCAGCAGGGGCGGACGGGCGCCGCCGAGGTGACCGGCCTGCGCGGCAACAGCGCCCTCACGGTCTACGAACCCGTGACCGTGCTCGGCGAGCGTTGGGCCCTGCTGGCCCAACAGGACCTGAGCGAGATCAACGCCCCCGCCAACGCGCTGGTTTGGCGGGTGCTGGCGGTGATCGCGCTGGCCGGCGGGCTCGTCGCGGCGGCGGGCTGGCTGTTCGCCCGCACCACCGCGCGGCCCATCGCCGCGATGACCGATGCCATGAAGACGATCGCGCAGGGCACGACCGACATCGAGGTTCCCGGCCGCACCCGCCGCGACGAGATCGGCGACATGGCCGACGCCTGCGCCGTCTTCCGCGACGCCATTCGGGATTCCCAGAAACTGGCCGAGGAGGAGCAGGCCAAGCAGGAGCGTCAAGCCGCCCGCGCCCGCAAGCTGGCGGAGCTGACCGACGCCTTCGACCGCACGGCCACCCAGGTACTGGAAAGCGTGGGCCAACAGACGAGCGCGCTGAGCAACACGGCGGATCGCGTGCACACCATCGCCGAGACCGCGAACGGCAAGGCCCGGCAGGCCGCCACCGGCGCGCAGGAAGCCAACGCCAACGTGCAGACCGTGGCCACCGCCGCCGAGCGCCTGGACGCCTCCATCCAGGCGATCGCGGGTCAGGTGAGCGACGCCACGCAGGTGGCCAACGACGCCGTCGCGGAAGCCGACCGCGCCGGTGAGCAGGTCCGCAGCCTCTCCGAGGCGGCCGACAAGATCGGCGAGGTGGTCACGATGATCCAGGACATCGCGGAGAAGACCAACCTGCTGGCGCTCAACGCCACGATCGAGGCGGCGCGCGCCGGTGAGGCCGGCAAGGGCTTCGCCGTCGTGGCCGACGAGGTGAAAACCCTCGCCAATCAGACCTCCAAGGCCACGCAGGACATCGGCGAACACGTCCAGCGCGTCCAGGCGGAGACGGGCGACGCCGTCACCGCCATCGAGCGCATCGGCGAGTCCATCCGCCGCATCGACACCCAGGCCGGCGAGATCGCCGGCGCCATCGAGCAACAGCGCGAAGCGGCCTCCGAAATCACCGGCAACGCCCAGCACGCCGCCAAGGGCACACAGGACGCCAGCCAATACATCGAGGAAGTCTCCTCGGCCGCCGACGAAACCGACCAGGCCGCCGGCGACGTGGTGGCGAGCGTGCGCGCGCTCACCGAGCAGGCGGATCACCTGCGCGGCGAGGTCGACCGCTTCCTCCAGGACGTGCGGGGCATCTGATCACAACAGCGGCCGCGTCTCGCCCTGGCCCTGCTCGAACGGCGCGATCACGCCCGGATCGTCGTTGGCGACGGCGTTGACGCGCGTGGATACGGGATAGGCGGTAAGCCTGTCGGCCGGGTACGGCCCCAGCAGCGCCTGCGCGGTTTCGGGCTCGGTGTCCGGGTCGAGCCAGGTCGCAAAGCTGGCCGGGTCCAGGATCACGGGCATGCGCTCGTGGATATCGGCCAGCTCGTCGTTGGCGTCGGTGGTGAGGATGGTGCAGCTCTCCACCGTCTCGCCGCTGGTCTCGTCGCGCCAGTGTTCCCACAGCCCGGCGAAGGCGAACAGCCCGCCGTCGGTCAGCGTCACGCGGTACGGCTGCTTGCGCCCGCCCTTCGTCTCGGGCTTTTTCCACTCGTAGAAGCCGTCGGCGACGACCAGGCAGCGCCGCCGCCGGAACGCGGCCCGGAAGGCGTTCTTCTGCGCCGCCGATTCCGCGCGGGCGTTGATCATGCGGCTGCCGATGCTCGGGTCGTCGGCCCAGAAGGGGATCAGGCCCCAGCGCAGCAGCGCCAGGTGGCGTTCGCCGTCGTCGCCCTGGCGCACGGCCGGCACGTCCTGCGTCGGCGCCACGTTGTAGCGCGGCGGCAGGTTGGGCCGCTCGGCCACCTTGAAGACACGCTGGATGGCCTCAACCGGTTGGGTGATGGAATAGCGCCCGCACATGCCTCGTCCTCCCGTCCGGTCAGATAGCGCACGCGCGGCCGCGCAGCCACCCGGCCGGCGGGGGACGGGCTTGGGTCGTTGCATCGGCGCGGGTAGGATCGCAGCCTCACATCTCCCGCATCACGATCACGGACCCGACAGCCCATGACCGAGGATCTCACCCCCGAGCGCATGAACGAACTGGTCGATCTCGTGCGCCGGCTCGCCGGCCGCGCCGGTCAGGCCACGCTGGTCTACTACGGCGCCGACGCCGACATGGGGGTGCAGGAGAAAAGCGACGAGTCCCCGCTGACCAAGGCCGATCTGGCCGCCGACCGCATCATCGGCGAGGAATTGAAGCAGGCGACGCCGGACATCCCCGTGGTGTCCGAGGAAGGCGTGGAGCAGCACGGCGCGCCCGCCGTCGACCGCCTGTTCTGGCTGGTCGACCCGCTGGACGGCACCAAGGAATTCATCGAGCAGAACGGCGAGTTCACGGTGAACATCGCCCTGATCAAGGACGGCCAGCCGGTGCTGGGGATCGTTTACGCGCCGGCGCTCAACCGCACCTGGCTGGGCGCGCGCCTGCAAAGCGGCGAGGCGCACGCCCTCTTCATCGACGACGGCGCGGAGCCCGAGGAAATCGCGGCACGCACGCCGCCGGCCGAGGGGCTGACGGTCGTGGCGAGCCGCCGCCACGGCGATCCGGAAACGCTTAAGGCCTTCCTGGGCGGCAAGCCGGTCGCCGAAACGAAGAACGCCGGCAGTTCGATCAAGTTCTGCCTGGTCGCCAGCGGAGAGGCGGATCTCTACCCGCGCTTCGGCCGCACGATGGAATGGGACACGGCGGCGGGCCACGCCGTGCTCGCGGCGGCCGGCGGCCGGGTCGAAACCACGGACGGCCAGCCCTTCACCTACGGTAAGCCCGACTTCGCCAATCCCGAATTCGTCGCCTACGGGGCATAAAACTTGGCCCCGGCCGCCGAGCTGGCCGGCCGGGGCCGAGGACCGGTGCAGTTGAGCTTACGCCCGCGCCTTGCGCTGCGGGCCGCCGCGCCGGTGCGCCACGAGCTTGCTCACGCCCGACAGGGCCGCGCGAACCCGATCCGCGCCGGCGACCAGCCACCGATGCAGCTCCTCAGCCTGCTCGCGGCGCGCGGTACGCGCGATGCCGTTCATCTGCTCGGGGGTGAGCGAACCGTTGTGCCAGACCTGCATGGGAACCCTCCTTTTCACCAACGTCCCGCTTTCGTCTGGCAATCGATATAGGGGCCAGGAGGCACCGGGAGAATTGTGCATCCCCGATAGCCAAGATGCAGGAAATGCATGAAGATGGCGGAAACCGGCCCGCCAACAAGATTGCTGCGCGCGCCCCCGTGAGCGGGGAAGCGTCTTCCCCGATCCCCGGCAGGCGGGGAAGAATTTTCCCCGATCTTTCGTCAAAAAAGTCGGCTTGCGGGTCAGCCAAACCGCTTGAAAAGCTCCTCCGCCAGGGCGCGCACCTCCCCAGCCGCCCGGCCGCGGGGCTGCGACTCGGTGACGCCGAGTCCCTCGGCCAGGCTTTCCGCCAGGGCCACGCGCGAGCCGATGCGCGTCGCCGCCAGCCCCACATCCAGCCGGCCGAGCGCGTCCGTCATGGCGTCGGTGAGGCGGGCGCGCGGCGGCACGCGGTTGAGCACCACCAGGGCCGGCGTGCCCGCGTCGGCCGCGAGGCTCAGCGTCGGCTCGGTCGCCCGCACATCCAGCGGCGAGGGCTGCACCGGCGCCACCATGAGGTCGGCGGCGCGGATGACGGCGCGCGCGTCGGTTTCCGCGTGCGGCGGGCTGTCGATGACCACGAGGTCGTGGCCGCGCTGCAGGCGCGACAACTCCGGCCCCAAGCGCCAGCCGGCCACGCTGTGCACCGTCACCGGCGCGCGGGTGTCGGCCGCCGCGCGCACCTCGCCCCACCCTGCCAGCGAGCCCTGCGGGTCCGTGTCCACGGCCGCCACACCGTGCCCCGCCTCGGCCAGCGCGACGGCCAAGTGCGCCGCCAGCGTGGTCTTGCCGGCGCCGCCCTTCTGCTGGGCCAGCGCGATCGTGTGTGCCGCCATGGCGTCCCTCCCCCGTTCGGGGAAAGGCTGCGGTCCACGACCCGCGACGGCAAGTGTATGCTGCACCGCACGGAAAGTGGCTTGCCCCGAACACCGGTTTGGGTAGAGTCGACTCAGCGCCCCGGCGAAAGCCACGGCGCGATCGCAGCCGCACGCGATTTGCGGCGCGGCGGCCGGCGCAGGGATGCCCCAAAGGGCGCCGCGCCGGCCGCGTTGCCATATCCTGATCTGGCGAAACACGCGTGCGCCGCTACACTCCGGCGGCCATGACAGCCAGCACCCCCATTCGCGCGGCGGCCCCCCTTCGCGCGGCAGACGACGACGCCATCGCCCGGGCCGGCGAAATCCTCGCCGGCGGCGGGCTTGTCGCGTTCCCCACCGAAACCGTCTACGGCCTGGGCGCGGACGCCACCAACCCACGCGCTGTCGCCGGAATCTTCGAGGCCAAGGGCCGGCCACGCTTCAACCCGCTGATCGTCCACGTCGCCAGCCTCAAGGACGCCGCGGCCATCGGCACCCTCAACACGGTCGCCCGCGCGCTTGCCGAGCGCTTCTGGCCCGGCCCGCTGACGCTCGTGCTGCCGCGCCGGGCGGACAGCCCCGTCGCCGAGCTGGTCAGCGCCGGGCTCGACACCGTGGCCGTGCGCGTGCCCGCCCATCCCCTCGCCCGCCGCGGCATCGCCGCCGCGCAGCGCCCGCTCGCGGCGCCCAGTGCCAACGCCTCCGGTGAGGTCAGCCCGACCACGGCCCAGCATGTCGCCGACTCCCTCGACGGCCGCCTGGACCTCATCCTCGACGGCGGCGCGTGCGAGGTGGGCGTGGAAAGCACGGTCGTGGACACCACCCGCACCCCGCCCGTGTTGCTGCGGCCGGGCGGCATCCCGCGGGAGGCCCTGGAAGCCGTCGTGGGCGCGGTCGCCGAGCCCGGCGGCAGCGGCGGCGCGCCCGCCAGCCCCGGTCAGCTCACCAGTCACTATGCCCCGGACCACCGCCTGCGCCTGAACGCGGCCACGGTCGCGGGCGACGAGGGCCTGCTGGCCTTCGGCGACGACGTGCCGCCCGGCGCCGCCGTCACCCGCAACCTCAGCCCCGCCGGCGACCTGCGCGAGGCGGCGGCCAACCTCTTCGCCATGCTCCGCGATCTCGACCGACAGCCCGTGCGCGGCCTCGCCGCCGTGGCAATCCCTGACCATGGTCTCGGCCGCGCCATCAACGACCGCCTGCACCGCGCTAAACACGAGGGTGTTTAATAAACATGAGGATGTTTAATCCCTTCTGTCAGTTTGATGGACGCCCGTGTAACGCGATGTTTGCGTCAATCTTGGGGAAGGTTGCGATCCGCACCGGCACCCGATGAAACACACGCGTTGCCGTTGGCGCGGCGGCCCAACGGCACCATGCTCGACCCATGACCGAGGACACCCTGCTCGACCGTCTGTGCGCCGCCGTGGGCGCGCGCTACGTCGAAACCGATCCCGATGCCCTGGCGCCGCACCTGATCGACTGGCGCAAGCGCTACCGGGGAACGGCGCGCGCCCGCGTGCGCCCCGGCACGACTGAAGAGGTCGCGGCCGTCGTTTCCGCGTGCGCGCAAACCGGCACGCCCGTCGTGCCCCAGGGTGGGGAAACCGGCCTCGTCGGGGGCGGCGTGCCGGACGCCTCGGGGTCGGCCGTCATCGTGGCGACCGACCGCCTGAACCGCGTACGTGCCGTCGATCCCGCCAACAACACCATGACGGTCGAGGCCGGGTGCATCCTCCAGCACCTCCAGCAGACGGCCGAAGCGCACGGGCGCCTCTTCCCGCTCAGCCTCGCCGCCGAGGGCATCTGCCAAATCGGCGGCAATCTGGCGACGAACGCGGGCGGCTTGAACGTGCTCAAGTACGGCACGGCGCGCGATCAGGTGCTGGGGCTGGAGGTCGTGCTGGCCGACGGCAGCGTCTGGGATGGCCTGCGCCGCCTGCGCAAGGACACCGCCGGCTACGACCTCAAGCACCTCTTCATCGGCGCGGAGGGCACGCTCGGCATCATCACCGCCGCCGTGCTGCGCCTGCACCCGCAGCCGCGCGAGACGGCGACGGCCTTCGCCGGCGTTCCCGACGTCGAGTCCGCGCTCGCGGTGCTCAACCGCGTGCAGGAAGCCACCGGCCACGCCGCCAGCTCCTTCGAGCTGATGGCCCGGCGCGGCGTCGAGCTTGCCGTCAAGCACGTCGAGGGCGCGCGCGACCCGCTGGGCGCGGCGCATCCCTGGACCGTCCTCGTCGAGGTCACGGGCGGCTTCGGCGACGGGGGCCTGCGCGCGGGCCTGGAAGGCGCGCTCATGGCCGCGCACGAGGCGGGGGAGATCGCCGACGTGGTGATGGCTGAAAACGCCGGCCAGGCGCGCGCGTTCTGGCACCTGCGCGAGGCCATCGTGGAGGCCCAGCGCCACGAGGGCGGGTCCATCAAGCACGACATCGCCGTGCCCGTTTCGGCGGTGCCCGCCTTCCTGGCCGAGGCGACGCCGGCGGTGGAAGCCATGATCCCCGGCGTCCGCCCCGTGCCCTTCGGCCACCTCGGCGACGGCAACCTGCACTTCAACCTGACCCAGCCCGAGGGCGCGGACCCGGGGGCCTTCCTGGCGCGGTGGGAGGCGGTGAACGCGCGCGTGCACGACATCGTCCACGCCCACGGCGGCACGGTCAGCGCCGAGCACGGGGTCGGCCAGCTGAAAATGGGAGAAATCGCCCGCTTCAAGCCGCCGGAAGAGATGGCGATGCTGCGCGCCATCAAGCGCGCCCTGGACCCGCACAACCTGATGAACCCGGGGCGCGTGGTCACGCCGGAGGCTGAGAGTTAATGAAATCGTTTGCTACAGGACCTGACACGTTTTTGTGTCCACGTACGTGGACGCCCGCAACGGTGTGCGGGCGTGACGAGTTGGAAATAATCCGCCCCGAACCGTCATGGCCGTTCACCGTAACGGCCATCCACGCCTGATTCTGAAAAGGCCGTCATGTCCTGTAGCAAACACTTTTGTGAGCTCCCCAGCACCCCAACGCCGATCACACCGCCTGCCCCGCCGTGGCCGGGGGCGGGGTTTCGCCGCGCCGGGTGGCGGGGGCGAAGCCGAAGCGCAGGCGGCGCTTGATGTCCTGAAACGCGGCGAGCAGCGCGTGCTGGTCGTGGGCGCCCAGGAAGACGTCCGCCAGCTCGTAGCTGTAGGCGTCCTGGTCGTGCAGCTCGGACAGCACCACGCCCGGCTGCACGCGCACGTCCACGATCGCGTCCGGATAATCCGCCTTGATGGCGTCCAGCGTCGCCTGATCGGGCACGCGCGTCACGCGGCCGTCGCGGAAGCGGCGGATGAAGAACTTGGCAGCACAGTTGGCCGGCCCCACACGCGACGGCCAGTCGGGCGTGCGCCCCAGCGCCAGATCCACCATGATCTGGAAGTGCGGCACGCCGTGCACCTCCGCGAAGAGGTCGGCGTGGGACTGCGACAGGCGCGGGTTGATCTCCAGCAGCCAGAGCTTGTTGCTCGCCTTCTCCCAGAAGAACTCGACGTTGAAGGTGGCCTCGTCGTAGCCGATGTGGCGCATCACCCGCTCAGCCACGCGGATCATACGGCGCTGGACGGCCGTGGGCAGGCGCGAAGGGTACTGGTAGCGCCGGAAGCTGGAGCGGTTGCGGTGGCGTATGGAGTCCACCACGCCGTAGACGCGCGGCACGCCCCGGTGAACGTAGCCCTCCAGCGTGCACTGGCGCCCGCCGACGGCCGCCTCCGCGATGCACCAGCGCCCGGTGACGTGGGCGACGTCCGCCGGCATCTCCACCCGCCGCAACAGCGCGTCGAAGGGGGTGCCCAGGCGGTCGATGCGCTCACGCGTGGCGGCCAGGGCCGTCTCGAAGTCGGCCGGGCCGGCGATGCGGAAGCTCAGCTGCGAGGCGAAGCCCTTCACCGGCTTGAGCCAAAAGGGATACGGGAGGGGTGGGTCCGGGTCGGCAAAAGGATCGACGGCGCGGAACGCGGGCACGCACTCGGGCGCGACCTCGCGCTGCAGCTGGCGGCTCCACACCTTGTGCTCGCACGTGAGCACGCTGGTCAGCGATGGCCCCGGCAGCCCGAACGCGCGGCACAGCACCGGCACCAGCGAGGTCGTCGGGAAATCCCACCAGCCCACGATCCCGCCCGCACCCCCGGCGGCGCGGATGCGCGCGCACGCCGTTTCCACCAGGGCGTCGAAGTCGAAGGCGTCGCGGCCCTTCACCTCGTCGTATGCCAGCGCCGGCTTGACGCAAAGCCGGTCGTAGCCGTCGATCCGGCGCAAATGGCCGTGGTTGAGGGGGTCCAGGCCCACGACGAACAGCGGCTGCGGCATGCGGGCGGATCCTGCGGTATGGCGGCGACGGCGCGCACACCACATGGTGCCACACGCGCAGCGGATTGGGAGGCAATCCGGAATGGGTGCACGAGAAACCCGGTGTGGGCTCATCGCGGGGATGATGCTCGCCGCCGCCTGCACCACCACGGCGCGGGCCGGGATCGCCGTCGGCGCCAAGGCGGAGCTGCGGCACGCCCTGCTGGCGCACGTCACCGCGCACTACCTGGATGCGAAGGGCATCCAGGCTTCGGTCCACCCCGGCTTCAGCGCGGCGACGCTGTGGGGCGCGCAGCAGGACGGGGTGGTGGATCTGGCCTGGGAAAGCGTGGGCATCGCGCTGACCACGCGGCACGATATGGAGATCGCGGCGGCGCGAAAGCTTGACCGTGAATCGAGCATCGCCCGGTTGCGCGCCAAGGCCGCGGACGGCCCAGTGGCGTGGCCCGCCGTATCGAAGGCCCGCGGCGGCCCCGTGGTGGCGGCACGCGCGGACACCGCCGATGCGCTGGACAGCGCCACGATCGCGGCGCTTCTGCGCCACCTGCGCCGGCAGGACGATGCGCGCTTCGGCATGACCACCGGCTTCGCCGGGCGGCCGGACGGCATCCGCGCCCTGGCCGCCGCCGCGCCGCCGCCCGTGGCCCGCGACAGCCTGCGGCGCATGCCCGGCGAGGCGCTGGTCGCGGCGCTGCGGGACGGCACGCTCACGGGCGCGTCCCTGCCCCGCAACGACGCGCGCACGCACGCCGACGGTCTCATCGTCCTGCGCGACGAGCGCGGGGCCTTCCCCGATCACACGCTCGCCGTGGGGGTGCGGCGCGCGACGCTCGACAAGCACCCGGCGCTTGCCGACCACCTGCGAACGCTCGCCAAACGCATCGACGGCGGGGCGCTGCGCGAGCTCACCGGCGCCGTGGTGCGCGAGGACACGGGCGTGTCGTCGGCGGCAAGAGCTTTCCTCCGCCGCACGGGGCTGATCGAGCCCGCGACAAACGCCGGCCGGGACGGCTGACCCGCCACACCCGGCCGGCGCGCGGGCGTCAGCCGCCCTGCTTCACGGTGACCTTCTTCACCTGCCGCTGCGCCTCGGGCGTCTTGGGCAGCTTGAGCGTCAGCACGCCCTTGTCGACCGTGGCCTCGATATTGTCGCGGTCGACGTCCTCCGGCAGCCGGAAGCTGCGCCGGAAGCTGCCGTAAGAGCGCTCGCGGACGTAGTGGGTCTCTTCCGTGCGCTCCTGCTCGTGCGATTTCTCGCCCTTCACGGTCAGGAAGTCGCCGCTGACCTCGACGTCGACGTCCTTTTCGGTGAGGCCCGGCACCTCGGCCGTGATCTTGTACGCGTCGTCCGCCTCGCTGACCTCGAAGCGAACGTCCGCGACCGCCGTGGCCGGATGCGCTTCCTCGGCCCGCACCGGCCCCTCCCAGCCGCGGTGCCAGGCGGGCAACCCGAACGTGCGGGTGAAGCTGTCGAAAAGCGAATTCATTTCGTTCTGCAGGTCGGCGAAGGGCGTGAATCCGCGCTCGTGCGCGGGCGTTTCGCCGCTGGAGCGGGGTGTGATATTGACCGCCATGATGGCCTCCCTCGGAGCGCTGGAGATCCGGACTCGCGCGGCCGGCAGACAGCCAGCGCGCACACCGCACGTGGGAAGGCCGGTCGGTTTTTTCAGGACGAACGGTCGGGGCACCCCGCCCGGATCACATCGCGCCGCTGACCAGCGCCACAACGCCAAAGACGGCCAGCAGCACCGCCGCCAGCCGGTTCGTCCACGACAGGCTCTGCGGGCCGATGCGCGGCTTGAGCAGGATGGTTCCCCCGCACAGTCCCAGCCACCACATCGCCGACCCCGCCAACACGCCGATCACCAGCGCGGTGACGTTGCCGGTCCCGGCGGCGAGGTCCTCCAGCCCCAGGGCGGCGAAGATGCCGACGAAGCCCATGATGGTCATGGGGTTGGACAGCGTGATCGCCAACCCCGTGGAATAGCCGCCCAGCACGCGCACGTGCACCGGCACGTCCGGCTCGATGCGCGGCCGCGTCCGTTGCCAGGCACGCCATGCCAGCACCAGCAGCACCACGCCGCCGACGATCTTCAGGGAGGTGCTGTGCGCCACGAGATAATCCGCGATCGAGGCGAGGCCGAACGCCGCCACCAGCCCGAACAGGCCGTCGGCGGTGGCGGCGCCGATGCCCGTCGCCAGGCCCACGGTCGCCCCGTCCTGCAGGGTGCGCTGGATGCAAAGCAGCCCGACCGGCCCCACCGGCGCCGCGACCGCGATGCCGATGCCAATTCCTTCCAGCAGCAGCCAGGCGAGCTGCATGCTCGACCCTCCGCGAACGTGGTGCCCTGATTCGCGATATCCGCACGGTCATGCAATCCGCCGCCGCTGTTTGCAAAGCCGGCGCGGCACGTTATCTGACCGGGTGCCGTGTTACAGGGAGGCCGCCAATGCGCAAGACGCTCTGTGTCGCCGGGATGATGGCGGGGATGGCGCTCGCCCCCACCGCCCATGCCGAGGTCGGCGACATGGTGACGACCAAGACCGGCTGCAAAACGGTGAAGGCGTTTAAAACCTTCGAGGAGGTCTACAAGGGCGACGGTCGAGTCGCCGCCTACAAGGCGCTTCTGGACACGGGCAACTGCGCTCGCCTGCCCGAGAAGGTCGACGTCAAGCTGCTGGAAGCCGTCCACAGCTTCGATTTCGGCTGGGGCACGGGCGACGTCTGGCGTGTGAAGCCCGTTCCGGACACCAAGATGACGCCGAAGGAATTCTTCATCCGGATTCGTGACGAGAAATAGGAACCGGCGCCCGTGGATCGAACCAGCGGGCGCCGGCCCACCGGCCGAGCGGCCGGCGGGACGATCGTCCCCCGCCTTGCATGACCGCCCGGGCGCTCCCCTGTTGCCGCTCAGGATGGCACACCCGGTAGCCCGGATCCACGGGGCTATTCGGCCAGCCCGTGCTCGCGCTTGATGTGGGCATAGGTGCCGTCGGCGCGCATCGCGGCGATCCCGTTGTCGATCGCGCGGAGGATCTCCTGCGTGTTGTCGATCTTGCGGCTCACGGCCGCGCGCAGCTCGCGGGCGGAGAGCGCGGTGTCGGTCATCGCGAAGGGGTGCTCGAAGCGCGGCTCGTTTTCTTCGATCAGGTAGCGGGCAATGAGTTCGTCCGCCACGGTCATGTCCACCTGCCCGGTATCCACCTTGAACAGGTTGGCGAGCAGGGTCGGGGCTGGCGTGCGCGTGAAATGCTCGGCCTGCATGAACGCGTCCGTGTAGTGGTAGTCCTCCGCCACGCCCACCGTCTTGCCGGTGAGGCTGTCCAGGCCCGTGTAGCTGAACGCGTCCGCGCGCCGCGTGACGAAGACCAGGCGGTTGCGGGCGATGGGCGCCGTGAACGCCATCTTCCGGGTGCGCGCGTCCGTGTACCAGACCGAAGACAGCACGTCGCGCTCGCCCGCCTTCACGAGGCGCACGGCCCGCGGCCACGGCATCATCTCCACGCGCACTTCATGTCCCGTGCGCCGCAATGCCGTGGCGAGGATGTCGTTGGCGAACCCCTTCGCGCGCAGGTGTTGGGCCGAGAACGGCGGCCAGCCCGTCAGCGCCGCCACCGTCACGGCCGCCTGCGCGCCCGGGGCGGCGGCGACGGCCAAGAGTCCCAGCAGCACGGCGGCGAAAGACCCGCGCAGCCTCGCCATGCGCACCCCCTGTAGAAAACCGGACGACACACCCGCAGCCCGACCGCACACGACTGCCGATACGTGAATGGTGTGCTGAAAAACCATGCTTACCTCGGAGGTGCAACCGTAGTGAAACATTCGTGCACACACCCGCCCAAGGTGGGCAGCCGCCGCGAAGCGACGAATGCAACTCGTCGATCACGCCCATATGCCGCGCGTCGTGAATACGAAATCCAATTGTTCCACTGAAGTCGGATATCAAATGGCTTAGACCGAATGTCCGCACTTGTTTTTGGCAGCATTTGTTATCGTTCTTCTGCGTTGTGGGCGGGCAAAAAGATGCTCGCACACGGAAGCAATTTTGCTGACACATGAATGTCACCGGAAGCGGAACGCGATCGATGGAGACGCTTGCGTCGATCGATTGCTGCTCGCCGAACGGTTTCAAGGAGGCTCGCGATGATCACCACCGCCAAGCCGCACACCCTGCCGCGAACGAAGATGCTGCTGATCACCACCGCGGTCGCGGCCGCGCTCGCCCTGTCCACCCACGCCGGGGCTTCCACCTCCATGCTGTCGGGCAAGCAGCTCGCCCAGACCGAGACGGAGGCTCAGGACACCGAGCAGGGCGGCATGGACGAGTCCGGCACCATGGAAGAGGAGTCGACCGGCGAAACCGGCGCCACGGATCAGGAGGCCACCCCCGAGGAGGGCATGGAAGAGGCCGAAACCATGGAAGGCGAGGCCACTGACGAAGGCGCCGCCGAAACCACGGCCGAGGAAGGCGAGGCCACCGAAGAGGGCACCGGCGAAACCATGGCCGAGGAAGGTGAGGCCACCGAAGAGGGCACCGGCGAAACCATGGCCGAGGAAGGTGAGGCCGCGGGCGACGAAGGCGGCTTCCTCGCCGGCTCGCCCGGCGCGATGATGCAGGCCGGAAGCATGATTGGCGCCAGCGTCGTCGGCGGCGGCGGCGAAACGGTCGGCACGGTCCGCGACCTGCTGCTCGACGCCGAGGGGAACCTCCAGGGCGTCGTCATCTCCTCCGGCGGCTTCCTCGGCATCGGCGAGAAGCGCGTCGGGGTGAGCTGGGATTCGCAGACGATGCGCTTCGAAGGCGAGAGCCTTCAGACCGCGCTGACCCAGCAGGAGATCAAGAACGCGCCCGAGTTCGGCGCGGCACCGGAAGGCGAAGGCGCCACCGGCGAGGGCGCCACGGGTGGCGAAGGCACCACCGGCGAACAATAAGATCGGGTCTCTTGCGACGACGATTCGCTCGCAGACCCCGCCGAAAGCGTTCGGTCTTCCCGACGGACGGGCCAATGCGCGAGTCGGGTGACACCAACTTGACCGAACGTCGGCGAGAGCGGCGGGGCATTGGCCCCGTCGCTCAGTTTCGCGGCCGCTGGATCGCCAGGTGGCTGTCGCTGGGCAAGGGGAGCGCCGGCGGCGTCGGTGCATCGGCCGAAACCCCGCGGCTCATGCGTCCAGCCACACGCACCCCGTCCGCCGGCCCGTACAGCCACATCGCGCCCGCGCGGTCCCCGGGCTGCAAGCTCGCCAGATCCTCGCGGTAGCTGTAGCCCATCAACGGTCCCGACCGGCCCGGATGGTTCAGGCCGATCACGTGCCCGATCTCGTGGGCCAGGACCCGCGTCAGTTCGTAGGTTTCGTCGTCGCCGTCGGCCGTGGTTTCCCAGGCGGCGTCGGGGTTGAGGCAGATCGCGGCCGAGGTGATGCGCCCGCGCCCGGGAACGGTCGTCCGAGCGTGCTCGACGTTGGTGAAGGCGATGCCGCGCGGCTCGCCCTGGCCGCCCACCACGAGATCGGCCGATTCCAGGGAATCGGCGGGCCGGAAGCTCACGCCGGCCGCGCGCGACCACATGCCCAGGGCCGTTTGCAGCGCGCCCGCCACGTCCCCCCGGTCGAGCTTGGAGCGGCGCAGCACCGGCGCCACAGGGCCGAGCTGCTTGCAGTTGATCCGCTCACTGTCCGGATGGGGCGCGTCCGCAAGCGCGTAGGTGATCGTCACCGGCGTTCCGCGCGCCGGCTGCCCCCACTTCAGCGCCATGCCATCCAAGTGGATAACCTTGAAATCGGCCGCCGCCGCATGGCCGGCCAAGGCCAGCACCCACACAACCACACCCAGCGCCAGGTTCCGCATTGCGCCGCCGTCCCGGTTGATCGTTCGAATGGTCTAGCTGTTTCGCGGGAGTATTTAAGCTTCGTTCGCAGTGCTGTCACCTCTTCCGATCCAACTTTCATCGGATCAACCGAACGTGGGCAATGGCGTGTCGGGATTTTTGTTAACACTGGTCACGGCAAAGGGCCTGCGCCGGGAATCCGCCGAAACCCGGGACCGGACCGAAAACAACGGCTACGAACGAAAACAGGGGGCTCGCGGCTTTCCGCGAGCCCCCTGACGGGATGGTGCCCAGGGAAGGATTCGAACCTCCGACACTACGATTTTCAATCGTATGCTCTACCACCTGAGCTACCTGGGCACCGGTGGTGGCAAGGGATCGTCCGCCCCTTGCGAAGCCCGGTTTGTAACGATGCGTCCCGGGCCTGTCCAGCCCCGATGTGGGCTGCGCCTCAGGCGCTTACCACCCCACCGGCCAGCCGCCGTCACCCCTCGCCGTCGTCCTCGCCGTGCGCCGCCGTCGGGGCGGGTTCGCCCGTTGGGATACGGTAGCCGCCGTCCAACCAGCGGCCGAGGTCGAGGTCGGCGCAACGCTTGCAGCAGAAGGGCGCGTGCTTGGCGGACGCGGGGCGCCCGCATTCGGGGCAGCGGCGCGTATCGGGGGGATCGGTCATGGCGTCTCGTCCTCGTCGGCTGTCCGCGCGACGTCAGGTCATGCGCGCGTCCACGTCGTCGCGGGCGCGCGCCGGCTCCTCGGCGAGCGCGATGGCGCGCCCCAGCCGCGCCTCGGTGTCGGCCCGCGCCGACGCCAGCGCGCCCGTGAGCGCGGCCACCACCTCGGGCGCGGCCGCGATTCGCGGTGTCCCGGCCGGGGTGGCCCGCGCCGCCCGCTCCAGCGCCCGCAGCCCGTCGAGCGCGACGGTGCTCGCACGCGGCAGCCAGCCGCCGCCGTCGACGCCGCAGCGTTCCCCGAGCACCTCGTGCAGCGGCGCGCGCTCGCGCTGGCGCGTCAACTCCACCAGGCCCGAGGCCCGCATGGCCGAGATATCGGTGTGGACGCGGTCGCTCGCCAGGGCTTCGGTGAGGGTGTCGGTCACGCGCCGGCGCTGCTCGCGCTGTTCGATCGTGGGGAAATCGACGACGTTCAGCCCCGCCAGCGCGCGCAGGCGAATCTGCCGCGCCACCTCGGCCGCCGCCGCCACACTGGCGTCGAGCGCTTCGCGCCCGCCCGTGTCCACGTCGATCGCGGTCAGGCTGGTCACGGGCTCGATGCGCAGCGCGCCCCCGCCCGGCACCGGCACGTCGGGGGCCAGCAAGTCGTTGAAAACCCCGTCCACGCCGGCCGATTCGAACAGCGGCACGGCGCCCGTGTGCGCGGCCATGCGGTCCGCCAGCTCGGGCACGCGCCGGCGCAGGGCGGCGAGCCCCCCGCTGCCCTCGACGGCGATCGTCGCCGGGTCCGTGTCGCGGAGAATGTCGGCGACGATGTCACGCTGCGCCAGCCAGCGGGGCACCGGCCCGTCGCCGGCGGTGTCGCCGTCCGCCCGCGCCAGCCGCGCCCCCTTCCCCGGCGGCGGCGCACGCGTGATCTCCACGGGAACGGGGTCGCCCGCGCCCAGATCCCGCCCCGCCTTGCGCGGCAACAGCCCCGGCCGGTCGAGGCCGATCTCGACGAAGAGGGCGTCCAGCCCGCGGTCGACCTCCAGCACGCGGCCCACGGCGCGTGACCCGGCGACCGGCGGCGCGTCCGGGCGGTCGATGTGGGCGTCGAGCGGTTCGTCGTCGCCGTCCAGCACCAGCAGGCGCGTTTCCACCGCGCCCAGCCCGACCAGCGCGCGCGTCATCGCACCGGATACCCCAGCCCCGCGAGCAGCTGCACCGTCTCGCACACGGGCAGGCCCACGACGGCCGGGTAGGAGCCGTTCACCCAGGGAATGAACGCGCCCGCGCGGCCCTGGATGGCGTAGCCGCCAGCCTTACCGTCCCACTCGCCGCTGTCGAGATACGATCGGATGTCGTCGGGGTGCAGGCGCTTCATCTTGACGCGCGTCGTCACCAGCCGGTGCGCCGTACGACCGCCGGGCGCGCGCACGGTCAGCCCGCCATAGACCCTGTGCCGCCCGCCGGACAGCAGCCGCAGACACGAATGCGCCTGCTCGCGCGTTTCGGGCTTGGGCAGGATGCGCCGGCCCGCAGCCACGACGGTATCGCAGGCGACGACGAACGCGTCGGGATGGCGCGCCGCCACCGCCTCGGCCTTCTCCGCCGCGACGCGGGCGGCGTAGGCATTGGGCAACTCGCCGCGCGCGGGGGTTTCGTCCAGGCTGGCGGGGTCGATGCGGTCGGGCGCCAGCGCCACCTGGCGCATGAGTTCGAGCCGCCGGGGCGAGGCCGACGCCAGCACCAGCGGCGGACGCTCGCTCGCACAATCGGGCGCCGTCACGCCGCCCCCGCTTACTTGTACCGGAAGGTGATGCGGCCCTTGCTCAGGTCGTAGGGGGTCATCTCCACGTTCACGCGGTCGCCCGCGAGCACGCGGATGCGGTTCTTGCGCATCTTGCCCGAGGTGTGGGCCAGCACCTCGTGACCGTTGTCCAGTTCCACGCGGAACATCGCGTTGGGCAGAAGCTCTCTCACGGTGCCCTGGAACTCGATAAGATCTTCTTTTGCCATGCGGCTCCAGCCGTTCCTTTCGTCCTCGTCCGGTGCAACACTGGTGCGCGGTGAAGCGAACGCGCGCCGCCGCGCCGGTCCCACGGACCCGCGGCGCGCGGAGCATACCGACTCACCCGGCCCCGTCCAAGCGCACCGCACGCGAACCCGGCGCGGTCACGAGCCGGCCTTCAGCGTGAGATCGAAGCGGCCCTTGATCCGCTGGAACAGGGAATCGCGCACCTGGCGGTAGATGTCCACCCGCATGGCGCGGCTGCCCTCCACCACGGTGGGGTCGAGCGTGCGCCAGAATTCCACCTCGCAGGCCATCGTGCGCGTCATCTCCACCGCGCGGTGCTGGGCTTCGGGAGAGAGCGAAATCACCAGGTCGAAGAAGCTGTTCTCCAGCTGGTCGAAGGTCTTGGAGCAGTGCTTGGAGAGGTCGATTCCCACCTCCCCCATGACCTCGACGACGAAGGGGTCGATCTCGCCGGCCCGCAGCCCGACGGAGTCGACGTAGATCTCGCTGCCCGCCAGGTACTTGAGCATGCTCTCCGCCATGGGCGAGCGCACGGCGTTCTGCGTGCAGGCGAACAGCACGCTGTCCGGGAGGTCGCGCATGGCCCGGTCTAGCCCCGGATGTGGAGCACGCAGAGGAGCGTGAACAGCCGCCGCGCGGTGTCGAAATCCACGTCGGCCTTGCTGGAGAGCCGCTGTTGCAGCAGTTCCGAGCCCTCGTTGTGCAGACCGCGGCGGCCCATGTCGATGGCTTCGATCTGGGAGGGGCTGGCCGTGCGGATAGCCTCGTAATAGCTCTCGCAGACGGTGAAATAGTCCTTGATGATCC
The DNA here is from genome assembly GCF_900100655.1 of Limimonas halophila. Lineage (NCBI taxonomy): Bacteria > Pseudomonadati > Pseudomonadota > Alphaproteobacteria > Rhodospirillales > Rhodovibrionaceae > Limimonas > Limimonas halophila. The sequence continues at coordinate 57,765 of NZ_FNCE01000004.1, read as the reverse complement.
GGCGGAACGGGGAGAGGCCGACGGTAATGGAGTCCTGATACGCGCCTTCGCCGCTGTGGATGTCCAGGATCATCCGGCTTTCTTCAAGCCGGAGGTTCAGGCTGTACGGCCCCGGCGCCAGCTCGCCGTAGGGGCGGAAGCGGTTGTCGTTCAAAAGGTCGTGAATCGCGATCTGGCGCTCGTGCTCGACATCACGACTGCGCCGCACGACGGTGCGCTCGTCGAGCGTCACCTGCGCGATGTAGTTGGCGGTCGTGTCGCCGCCGGGATCGGCCCCCCCGGGGTTTTCGGGTTCACCGCTCACACCGTCACCGCTCTCCTTGGTTCAGCCTGAGGCTCACCGACAGCGCGTGCGCGTCCAGCCCTTCCGCGCGGGCCAGGGTAACAGCCGCCGGGCCGATCTTTTGAAGGCCCGCCGGGGGCACCTCCAGGATCGAGGAGCGCTTCATGAAGTCCAGCACCGACAGGCCGGAGGAGAAGCGCGCGCTGCGCCCGGTGGGCAGCACGTGGTTGGGCCCGCCGACGTAGTCGCCCACGACCTCGGGCGTGTGGCGGCCCAGGAAGATGGCGCCGGCGTTGCGGATCCGCGCGGTCATGGCGTCGGGGTCGGCGACCGCCAGCTCCAGGTGCTCCGGCGCCACGCGGTCCACCAGCGCGGGCGCGTCCGCCAAATCGGCGACGCGGATGACCGCGCCGTGGTCGCGCCAGCTCTGGGCGGCGATCTCGCTGCGCGGCAACTGCTGCAGGTGGCGGTCCACCGAGCGCTTCACGGCCTCGGCGAAGTCGCCGTCGTCGGTGACGAGGATGGCCTGGGCGGCCGTGTCGTGCTCGCTCTGCGCCAGCAGGTCGGCGGCGACGATGGTGGGATCGTTGTCCCCGTCCGCGACCACCAGCACCTCCGACGGCCCGGCGATCATGTCGATGCCGACGCGGCCGAAGACCTGGCGCTTGGCGCTGGCGACGTAGGCGTTGCCGGGGCCGACGATCTTGTCCACCGGCGCGATCGTCTCCGTGCCGTAGGCCAGCGCGCCCACGGCCTGCGCGCCGCCGATGCGGTAGACCTCGTCCACGCCCGCGATGTACGCGGCGGCGAGCGCCAGCGGGTTCACGTAGCCGCCGGGCGCGGGCACCGTCATCACCAGCCGCTCGACGCCCGCGACCTTGGCCGGCACGGCGTTCATCAGCACCGAGGAGGGATAGGCCGCCGTGCCGCCGGGCACGTACAGCCCCACGCCCTGAACCGGCCGCCAGACGTGGCCCATGCGCACGCCCTGATCGTCGGTATAATCCAGGTCCTCGGGAAGCTGGCGGGCGTGGAAAGCGTGGATGCGATCGCGCGCGAGCCGCAGCGCGTCCAGCGTCTCGGGATCGATGCGCTCCAGCGCCGTCTGCTGCTCGTCGCGGCTCACCAGCATGCCCGCCGGGGTCATGCGGTGATCGTCCAGCAGTTCGGTGAACTCGAGCACCGCCCCGTCCCCGCGCGCCTCCACGGCGCGCAGGATCTCGGCGACGCGGTCGTCCACCTGGGCCGCGGCCTCGCGGCGCGCGGTCAGGAAATCGGCGAACTGCCGCTCGAAGCCCTCGCGGCGGGCGTCCAGCTCATGCGGCATCGGCGGCCTCCCGGAAACGCTCGATCCAGTCGCCGAGCGCGTGCGGCCGCGTCTTCAGCGCGGCGCGGTTGGCGATCAGGCGTGAGGTGACGTTGGCGATGTGCTCCACCTCGACAAGGTCGTTGGCCTTGAGCGTCTTGCCCGAGGAGACGAGGTCCACGATGCGCCGGCACAATCCCAGGCTGGGCGCCAGCTCCATCGCCCCGTTCAGCTTCACCGTCTCCGCCTGCACGCCGCGCGCGGCGAAGTGCTGCTTGGTGATGTTCGGATACTTGGTGGCGATGCGCACGTGGCTCCAGCGCGCGGGGTCGTCGTCCTTTACCAGCTCGCGCGGCTGCGCCACCGCCATGCGGCAGTGCCCGATGCCCAGGTCCACGGGCGCGTAGAGCTCGGGGTAGTCGAACTCCATGATGACGTCGTTGCCCGCCACGCCCAGGTGCGCCGCGCCGAAGGCGACGAAGGTGGCGACGTCGAAGCTGCGCACCCGGATGATGTCCAACTCCGGGTGGTTCGTGGTGAAGCGCAGCTGACGCGAGTCATCGTCCGAGAAGGCCGCCTCCGGCTCGATGCCCGCGTGGTCGAGCATGGGGGCCAGCTCGTCCAGGATGCGTCCCTTGGGCAGGGCGAGGACCAGCTTTTCGTTGGCCGCCGCTTGGTCGGTGGTTGTCGCCTGTGTCTGGGTCACCGCGTGCGCGTGTCCGCCGTTGTCGCTGTCGGTTTCGGGGTCGGTTTCGGGGTCGGCGCCGCCGCGCTCCGGGCGCAGCGCGTCACGACGAGGGCTCGTGCCCCGTATGGGCGGGCGCATCCGCCTCGCCGGCCGCCTGCGAGTGGTCCGGACGCCAACGCGTGGGCCACGGCTCGCCGAGGTCTTCCAGATGGCAGACGATGCCCGCTCCCTGCAAGCGCACCGCGGCATCCTCGGCGAAGGCCAGGGTGACGCCCTCGGCGTCCGGCAGCACCGCGAGCAATTCGAGCACGCGCTCGCCCTCCTGACGCGAAAAGCCGCGGAAGGCGACGCTGCGCACGCGGTCGAAGGCCACGCCCGCGTGGACGCGCTGGTACAGCGGCGCGTCCTCGAAGCGCGCGTCGTCGCCGGCATCGTCCGCGGCCTCGGGCGGCTCCTGGCGCGGCAGGTCCGGCAGGTCCTCCAGCGGCGCCCGCGCCTCCCAGCGGAAGCGGTTGACCACCATGACGAAGCGCCGCTCGCGCGGGAGCTGGTCCATGTCCCGCACGGGCACCAGGGCGTCCTGCAGCACCGCCGAGAGCACGCGGTAGTCCTCGGTGTCGCGCGCGCGAAGCTTGAGCGGCCGGTCCGCGGATGTGTCGCTCATCGTGTGCCTACCCGTCGTCGGGCTCGCGGGTGATGGCGGCGCCGCACGCCGCGAGCTTGTCCACCAGGCGTTCGTAGCCCCGGTCCAGATGGTACACGCGATGGAGCACGGTTTCGCCCCGCGCGGCCAACCCCGCAAGGACGAGGCCGGCGCTGGCGCGCAGGTCGCTGGCCATCACCGGCGCGCCGTCCAGGTGGTCGCGGCCGTGCACCACGGCCGTGCCGCCCTCGACGCGGATGTCGGCGCCCATGCGCTCCAGCTCGCAGACGTGCAGGAAGCGGTTCTCGAAGATCGTCTCGGTGATGACGGACTCCCCGCGCGCCAGGGTCATCAGCGCCATGAACTGCGCCTGGAGGTCCGTGGGGAAGCCCGGATAGGGCTCCGTGGTGACGTTCGCCGCCGCCGGCGTGCCGCCCTGCCCGCGCGCCCGCAGCCCGTCGCCATTGGCCGTGACCTCGACGCCCACCTCGGCCAGCTTGTCCAGCACGCCGGGCAGGTCGGCGGCGCGCGCGCCGATCAGCTCCAGCTCGCCGCCCGTGATCCCGGCGGCCATGGCGTAGGTGCCGGCCTCGATGCGGTCGGGAATGACGGCGTGGCTGGCCCCCGACAGCTCGCGCGCGCCGTGGACCGTGAGCACGTCGGTGCCGATTCCCTCGATCTCCGCGCCCATGGCCATGAGGCAGTGCGCCAGATCGCACACCTCGGGCTCGCGCGCGGCGCCCACCAGCCGCGTCGTCCCGCGCGCCAGCGCCGCCGCCATGAGCACGTTCTCCGTCGCGCCCACGGAAACGTGCGGGAAGACCACCTCCCCGCCCGTCAACCCCCGGGGCGCGCGCGCCACGATGTAGCCCTCGCGCAGCTCGATCGTCGCGCCCAGCGCCTCCAGCCCGCGCAGGTGCAGGTCCACGGGACGCGTGCCGATGGCGCAGCCGCCGGGCATCGACACCTCGGCGTAGCCCTGGCGCGCCAGCAGCGGCCCCAGCACGAGCACGCTGGCGCGCATGCGGCGGACGAGGTCGTAATCCGCGCGCGCGTTCTCGATGCGGCCGGCCTGGAGCGTCATCGCGCCGGGGCCGGTGCGACGCGTGCGCACGCCGTGGTGCTCCAGCACCGTGGCGAGCGTGGTGATGTCGGCGAGGGTGTCGGGCAGGTTCGACAGATGCAGCGGGTCGTCCGTCAGCAGCGAGGCCGCCATGAGCGGCAGCGCCGCGTTCTTGGCACCGCTGATGGGGATGCGCCCCGCCAGCGCCCGGCCGCCCTGGATGCAAATCCGCTCCATCGCGCGCCGTCCGGCCGTTACAGGCGCGGCAGGGTCACGCCCTGCTGGCCCATGTACTTGCCGCTGCGGTCGGCGTAGGAGGTCTCCGGCTGGTCCGCGCCCTGCAGGAAGAGGAACTGGCACACGCCCTCGTTGGCGTAGACCTTCGCCGGCAGCGGCGTGGTGTTGGAGAACTCCAGCGTGACGTGGCCCTCCCACTCGGGCTCCAGCGGGGTGACGTTCACGATGATGCCGCAGCGCGCGTAGGTCGACTTGCCCAGGCACACCACCATCGTGTCCCGCGGGATGCGGAAATACTCCACCGTGCTCGCCAGCATGAAGGAGTTGGGCGGAATGATGCAGTGATCGCCCTCGCGCACCACGAAGGAACTCTGGGAGAATTCCTTGGGGTCGACGATGGCGTTGTCGACGTTCGTGAAGACGTGGAAGCGCGAGCCCACGCGCCCGTCGTAGCCGTAGGACGACAGCCCGTAGGAGATGACGCCGCCGCTTGTGTGCTCGGCGAAGGGCTCGATCATGCCGTCGCGCTGCGCGCGCTCGCGAATCCAGGTGTCGGGCATGACGGACATGGCCGCGGACCTCGTGCATGCGGAGTGGGCCCGGCGGGCGGGCTCACGCGTCGGATTGGGTGGTACGCCGGGCGCGCTGCTGGGCTTTGCGCTTCTTGAGGTTGTCGCGCAAACGGCGCGCAAGCCGCGCTTCGCGGTCCGATTCGGCGGACCGCGATCCCCCGTCGGGCTGATGGCCGGTGCGCTTGCGCGGATGGTCGGTTTCGCTCATGGTGCAAGCGTGATCGCGCCGTGTGGCCGGGTCAAGGCAGGCGCGCGACCACCGTGTGACGACATCAAGGGTCCGACGGCACCATGATCGGGCCGTCGCGCAGCGCTGGCGCGCAGCCATCACACCGCAACGCGATGCCGGGCGGTCGCACCCTTGCATCGCCGGCGCCGGCCTGTCAGGTTCCGCACACTTTCGCGGTCGCCGCGGTAGCTCAGTGGTAGAGCACACCCTTGGTAAGGGTGGGGTCGGGAGTTCAAATCTCCCCCGCGGCACCACCTTGTTCGTTTTCCATCCCACGATGTTCCGCAAAATCATGTCGCGCCGCGGGCCGGCGTGCCGGCCGTGGTGAGCGCCGGCCCAAATCGCTTGTGACGTCGCCGCACGCATCACACAGTCGTGGCACCCGCTGTCCCCAATGAGAGCGCACGCCGCATGCGCATCCTGGTGGTCGAGGACGATCCGGGGGTCGCCGACCTCGTGACCGATGGCCTGCGCCACGACGGCTACGCCGTGGACACGGCGGCCGGTGTGGGCGAAGCGCGGGATCTGCTGGACGTCGCGGCCTACGATCTGCTCGTCCTCGATCTGACGCTTGCCGACCGCGACGGCCTGGAGCTGCTGCGCGCCCTGCGCCACCGCCAAGACACCACGCCCGTGCTGGTGCTCACGGCGCGCGGCCAGCTGTCCGATCGCGTCGCCGGGCTGGATGCGGGCGCCGACGACTACCTCGTGAAACCGTTCGCCCTGGACGAATTGAAGGCCCGGTGCCGCGCGCTGCTCCGCCGGCCGAGCGCCGCCCTGGGCACGGTGATGACCCTCGGCCCGATCCAGTTCGACACGGCCGCGCGCGAAGCCTACCTCGACGGCGCGCATCTGGACCTGGGCCGCCGCGAGAGCGCGCTCTTGGAAGTGCTGATGCGCAACCACGGCCAGGTGGTTACGCGGGAAACGCTGCAGGATACCCTCTACAGCTTCGACGAAGCGGTGACGCCGAACGCGCTGGAAGCGGCCGTGTCGCGGCTGCGCCGCCAGCTCCGCCCGGCGGGCGAGCGCGTGAGCCTCGCCACGGTCCGCGGCGTCGGCTACATCCTGCGGGTGCCATGAGCCGTCCGCACCCCACCCTGCAGCGCATCGTGGTGACACGCCTCGTTGCGGTCGGCGTGATCGCCGTCCTGCTGCAGATCCCGTTGCTGCTGGGCTTCTACCTCACCGACCACGAGGGGCTGCGGCGCGTCGGCGCCGAAGACCTGGCCGACCGCGTGGTCGAGCGCGCCCGCGCGAACGGCCCCGGGGACGGGTTTCCCGGCGGCGCGGTCCCCGCCCACGCCGCCGCGGTGCTGCACTGGTCGGATGCACCGTCCGGGCGGGGCGACGACGACCTGCTCGCCGGCGTGCGCCGGTTCGCCGCGCGATCGCCCGGGATGCCGGAGGGGCTCATCCATCTGGATCTCGGCGACGACCCCGCGTGGCTCGCGGTGCGCCGGACATCGACGCCGCACGGGCCGCTGGTCGCCTATGTCGGCGTGGAAGCGAACGAGGCCGAACTGCAATTCGACGCGCTGACGCAACGCGCGCTGATCGACGAGGCCATCGAGCACGTCGTGCTGTCCATTCTGCCGGTAGCGCTGGTGCTCATCGTGGTCGCCAGCCTGGCGATGCGGCGCGCGCTGCGCCCGCTGGTGCGCGTGGCGCGCGCGGCCGAGGAGCTGGGCGAGAGCGGGCTGGACAGCCGCCTGCCCGCCGACGGCCTGCCGCGCGAAGTCGCCAGCTTGGTCAATGCGGTGAACACCGGCCTGGCACGCCTGGAGCGGGCCACGGCGCGTCAGCGCGACTTCGCCGCCATGGCGGCACACGAGCTGCGCACGCCGTTGACCCGCCTGAAGCTGGAGGTGGATCACCTGACCGACCCGCGCGCCCGGCGCCTGCGCGAACAAATCGACTCGCTGACGCGCACGGCCAACCAGCTGCTTGCCCTGGCGCGCGCGGAAGCCCTGGAAGCCCCCGTGCACGAACGCGTGGACCTCAGCGCGGTGGCGCGCCGACTGGTGGCGGAAATGGCACCAATCGCCCTCGACCAGGGCCAGGAACTCGGGCTGGACGCACCCGACACGCCCGTGACTGTGAACGGGGACGGGGACGCCATCGACATGGCCCTGCGCAACCTGATCGAGAACGCGCTCGCCCACGTCCCCGAGGGTGGCACGGTGGACGTGCGCGTGGGCCCTGGCGCCCGCGTGACCGTGGCCGATGCGGGACCCGGCGTCCCCGATGCCGCGAAACCCGAAATCTTCGACCGCTACCGGCACCGTCCCGGCGGGGGCCGGCGCCGCGGCGGCGTGGGCCTGGGTCTGGCGATCGTGGCCGAGGTCATGGCGGCTCACGGCGGCCGCGCCGAGGTCCACGACAGCGATCTGGGCGGGGCCGCCTTCGTGCTGGATTTCACCGCCCCGGCGCACGCCGCCGAAAAAACCTGACAGCTCGTCAGGTGCTCGTCAGCCGACCCCAGTAGGCTTCTCCCCAGTCAACGCGGCGCGCCCAGCGCGCCAGGGGAGAGCCAGACCGGAGGTCACGATGGACGAGGATCGCGACGATCGCTTCGACGACGACCGGGACGATGCGGGCTTCGACGGCCGCGAGATCGAAGGCACCCGACGTGCCGACACGCTGACCGGGACGCCCGCCGCCGATGTCATCGAGGGCGAGGGCGGTGCCGACACGCTCACGGGCAACGGCGGTGCCGATCGCTTCGAATTCGAGCGCGGCGACGGCAACGACGTCATCACCGACTTCGAGCCCGGCACAGACGTGCTCATCTTCGACGATCAACCCGCGTCGGCCGTCACGCTTGCCGACGGTGACACGGGCGCAGCGGTCACCCACGCCGGCGGCAGCGTCGTGCTCGACGGCGTCAGTGCCTCGGCCGTGCCGGCCAGCGCCATTCGAACCGAAGACGGCGTGCGCGACGAGCGTGACGACGACGACCGTTTCGACGATGACAGCGGCGCGGACGATCGGGATTCCGACGACGACGACCGCGACGATCGCTTTGACGATGACGACGGCCAGGATCGCGAGACGGACAGGGATCGCGACGACGCTCGCGACCGGGACGATGCCGGCAGCGGTGACCCCGACGACGCAAACAGCAACCCCGGTACGCCGGACGGTCCCCCCGCCCCGGATGTCGGCGAGTTGAACGTTCTCACGCTCACCGGGCAGCCGCAGACCCTTTCGCTCGGATTCGATGCCGACGTGCGCGGAACCTCGGCTGCCGAGACGGTTCAGGTTCAACCCGGCGCCACGGTAACCTTCGGCGGCGGTGCGGGCGATGCCGTGGAACTCGGCGGCAGCCTGGCCGATTTCAACGTCGCCGCCAGCGGCAACACCCTGACGCTGTCGAACGGCGGAACGCAGGCGCAAATCGCCCTGAACGGCGAAGTTACCGTCGCCTTCGCGGACGGCGGCGCGACGGCGAGCGTGGTGCCCGGCAAGGCGGGCTTCGCCGTGGCCCTGGGCGGCGAGACCGTGGACGGTTCCTTCGATCCCGGTGGCGTCCAACTCGATCCCGCGTTGGCTTCCGACGTGGCCGCCCCGGATCCGGGCACACCGAGCGGCCAGGGCGTGCCGGCCCTTCCTTCGGAAGGTGGCCCCGCCCCCGTCGCCGTCGGCACCGCGGCCAGCGAGAACATCGACGGCAATCAGGCGGTCGACACGCTGTCCGGTGCCGGCGGCGCGGATCGCTTCATCTTCGATACCGGGAGCAGCTCGACCGTCACGATCGACGACTTCGCCGAGGACGATCAGCTGTTTTTCCAGGGCATCGACCAGCTGGGGGATATCGGCGTCAGGAACGACGATCTCACGGACGGGTCGGTCACGCTGACGGCCGGTGAGGTCACCGTGACCGCGACCAATCTCGGTGCCGACGCGGACAGCCAGATTTTCAACGCCAGCGCCTTCGAGAGTGCGTTCGGCGCCGACGCCCTGGGGTTCGCCTGAACCATCCGGATCGACCCGCGGGCGGGGTCATTCCCCGCCCGGCCCAGGCCGATGGGAGATTGCCATGAAACTGGGAAGCTATGTCGCCCTGACCTTGCTGGCCGGCGCCGTCGCGGTCGGCGGCACGGCCGTGTCGGCGGAGATCGCCGGTACGCCCCTCACGATCGCGTCGGCTGACGGGATGACCGAGACGGACCACGACCGCGACGACCATGAAAGCTCGGAAGGGGACGCCGGCGTGTCCGCGGCCGCGGTTCGCGACACGCTCAAGGCGCATGGCTACACCGATGTCCGCGACATCGACCGCGACGACGGCCGCTACGAGGCGGACGCGCGCACCGCGGACGGCAACCGCGTCGAGGTCGACGTGGACGCCGGAACCGGGCGGATCATCCGCGAGGAGCGCGAGGAATGACCGTTCACGCCACGGGCGGGCACGCGGCGGACACACCGCGCGTGTCCGTCTGGGATCCGTTGCTCCGGGCGCTGCACTGGTCGCTGGCGACGAGCTTCGCCGTGGCCTACCTGACCGGCGAGACGTGGATGAGCGTGCACGAACTGGCCGGCTACGCGATCGTCGCCATCGTCGGCGTGCGCGCCCTGTGGGGCTTGGTCGGTCCACGGCATGCGCGTTTCGACGACTTCGTGCCGGGGCCACGCGCCCTGCTGGCGTATCTTCGGGCCCTCGCAGCCGGGCGCGCACCGCGGCATCTGGGCCACAACCCGGCCGGCGGCGCCATGATCGTGGCGCTGCTGGCAAGCCTGCTTGCCGCGAGCGCGACCGGCATCCTGACCGACAGCCTGGGCAAAGCCGCCGAGGAGCTGCACGAACTGGCGGCGAACGCCTGCCTTATCCTGGTGCTGATCCACATCGCCGGCGTCGTCGCCACCAGCCTGCTGCACCACGAGAACCTGGTCGCGGCCATGATCACGGGACGCAAGCGGTCGCACTAGCTTGGTCCGGCGATTGCGGCACCGGGTCGCCACGCTCCCCCAACCCCCAGAGCCCGTACCCCCGGCTCGCGGCGCCCGGTGCCACCCGGCCCGCGCGGCATCGCCGCGCGGGCCATTCCGGTTGCGGTGCTGCCGCACAGACGGCGCGGCTATTGAAGATCCCCGGGCAGATCGAGGCCCAGGCGCGTGCGGGCGGCGGTCGCCGTTTCGGCGTCGATCGTGGGCGGGCGCAGGTCGACCCCCTCGGCGAGGGTGTCGTGGATGACGCGCAGGGCCTCGACGCGCGCGGCCTTCTTGTTGTCCGCCGGGATCACGTGCCAGGGCGCGCGCTCGGTCGAGGTCAGGCGGATCATGTCCTCGATCGCCCGCGCATAGGCGTCGCGCTGTTCCCAGTTGCGGATGTCGGCCACGGACAGCTTCCAGCGCTTTTCCGGGTCGGCGAGGCGCTTCTTGAAGCGGCGGCGCTGTTCCTCGGCGCTGATGTGCATGAACAGCTTGACGATGTGCACGCCGTCGTCGAGCAGCATGCGCTCGAAGTCGGTGATCTCGCGGTAGGCGCGCTGCCAGGCCGCGCGCTCGGTCAAGGCGTCCACGCGCTCGACGAGCACGCGCCCGTACCAGGAGCGGTCGAAGACGGCCAGGCGGCCCGCTTCGGGCAGGAGTTGCCAGAACCGCTCCAGGTGGTGCCGCCCCTGCCAGCGGGCTGGCGGCGGCCCGATCGACCAGTAGTTGAGGGCGCGCGGCTCCAGCACGGACGCCATGCGGCGGATGACGCCGCCCTTGCCGCTGGCGTCCCAGCCCTCGAAAACGACGATGCCGCGCAGGCCCTGACGCATGTAGGCGAGCTGAAGGGTGCGCAGCGCCGCCTGCAGTGCGACCAGACCATCGCGGTAGCGGCCGGCGAGCTTGGCGCGGGTGGGCACGTCCGCGAGGGTGAACGCGGCGTCCGGCATGGCATCCGGCTGGTCCACGGCACGCCCTCCACCGGCAAACAAACAGCTATGGGGCAGTTCCCCACACCCGGCCCGCCATCGCAAGGCGAAAACGCGGCCGGTGGCGATCGCACGCGCGCCCGCCGGATGACCTCCCCCGAACGGTGCTTTGACGATCGGGGCTGCACAGGTTAGAACAAAACATGAACTTTGAGCGTGAATCATCGGGGCCGGCCGCGGGCCGGGGACTGCTTCATGGCCGACCTGGACCACCTGCGCGCCCGCATCCGCGCGCTGGAACGCGGCAACGCCCCCGATGCGGGCGTGCTGCCGCTGGGCGCCGAAGCGCTCGACACCGCTCTGCCCGGCGGCGGCCTGGCGCGCGCGGCGGTGCACGAGGTGGTGCCCGCGCGCACGGGCTGGGACGACGGCCCGGCCGCCGGGTTCGCACTGGCGCTGGCCGGGCGCGCGCTGGCGCGGGCCGACGGCCCCGTGCTCTGGGTGGCGCGCACCCTCGACCTCTACCCGCCCGGCATCGCCGGCTACGGCGTGCCGCCCGCGCGCCTGCTGTGCGCCCGCGCCCCGGACGACGCCGGGGTGCTGTGGACGCTCGAAGAGGCGCTGCGCTGTCCCGCGCTGGCGGCGGCCGTGGGCGAGGTCGGGCACCTGGGCCGCACGTCGGTGCGCCGCCTGCAGCTCGCCGCCGAGGCGGGCGGCGTGACGGGGCTGCTGCTCCAGCGCCGGCGCATCCCGCCCACGCGCGCCGAGCCCAGCGCCGCCGTCACGCGCTGGCGGGTGGGCGCGCTGCCGCGGATCTCGCTGACGAGCGGGCCGCGCTGGCGGGTGGAGCTGGCGCGCGTGCGCGGCGGGCTGCCGACCGAGTTCGAGGTGATCTGGGATGACGCGACGGGTCGTTTCGCTCTGGCTGCCCCGCTTCGCGACCGAGCGGCGGCGGGCTGATCCTGGCTGTCCCTGGGTGCTGGCGCGCGGCGACGGCGACCGCCTCACCGTGGCGGCCGTGGACGCGCGCGCGGCGGCGGCGGGCCTCACCCCCGGCCTGCCGCTGGCGGAGGCGCGCGCCCAGGTGCCGGACCTGCTCAGCGAGCCCCACGACCCGGCGGCGGACGCGCGGGCTTTGCACCGCCTGGCGGCGTGGTGCGGGCGCTACACGCCGTGGACGGCGCCCGACGGCGGCCACGACAGTGCCGGCGCGGCGGGCGTGCTGCTGGACGTCACGGGCTGCGCCCACCTGTTCGGCGGCGAGGCGGCGTTGCTGGCCGACCTCCTGGCGCGCCTGCATGACCTGGGCCTGAGCGCCCGCGCGGGCCTGGCGGGCACCGTGGGCGCGGCCTGGGCGCTGGCGCGGTTTGCTGGCGAGACGGCCGCGATCTGCCCCGAGGGCGGCGAGCACGACGCCCTGGCGCCGCTGCCGCCGGAAGCGCTGCGCATCGCCCCGGCGCAGGCGGGGATGCTGCACCGCCTGGGGCTGACGCGCCTGGAGGCGCTGTGCGCCATCCCGCCCGAAACCCTGGCGCCGCGCGTGGGCCGAACCGTGGCGCAGCGGCTGGATCAGGCCCTGGGGCGCGCGGGCGAGCCGGTGACCCCCATCGCCCCCGCGCCGCCGCTGCGCGTGCGCCGCGCCTTCGCCGAGCCCATCGGGCGGCGCGAGGACATCCGGGCGGCGATGGAAGAGCTGGCGGCCGCCCTCGCCCGCCGGCTGGAGACGGACCAACAGGGCGCGCGCCGGCTGGCGCTGACGCTCTACCGCGTGGACGGCTCGCTGCAGACCGTGGCCGTGGGCACCAGCCGTGCCAGCCGCGAGCCCGCCCATCTGACGCGCCTGCTGCACGAGCGTCTGGACGAACTGGACGCCGGCTTCGGCGTGGAGGTCGCGACCCTGGCGGCGACGGCGGTGGAGCGCTTCACCGCCGCGCAGGCCGGGCTGGGCACCGGGCGCGAGCGCGACGACCTCGCCGCGCTGATCGACCGCCTGACCGCCCGCCTGGGCGAGGGCGCGGTGGCGCGCCCGCACCCGCGCGACACCCACACGCCCGAGCGCGCCGTGACCTGGATGCCGCCGCTCTCGCGGCCCGGTGCGGATGCCTGGCCGGCCGTGCCGCCGCGCCCCGTGCGGCTCTTCTACCCCGCCCCGCGCCTGGACGTGAGGGGGTACACGTCCGACGGCCGGCCGCGCGCGCTGCACTGGGGCGGGCTGGACCACCGCGTCGCCGCCGCCGAGGGCCTGGAGCGCCTGAGCCCGGCGTGGTGGCGCGCCCCCGAGGCCGCCCCGCGCGATCACCTGCGCCTGGAAACCGACGCCGGCCGCCGCCTCTGGGCCGCCCGCCACGGCGAGCGGTGGAGCGTGCAGGGGGTGTTCGGGTGACACCCGCGCAGCATTGCAGGTCATGACCCGCGAGCTATGTCATTAATCTAGACTTGGATGGAGGTGGGACATGGGTGAGTCCGCGATCGCCAGGCTGTTCCGCAACGGCCGCAGCCAGGCCGTCCGGCTGCCCAGCGCCTTCCGCTTCGAGGGCGACCGGGTGCGCGTTCGCCGCGTCGGGCGCGGGGTGCTGCTGGAGCCCATGTTCACCGACGCGGGTGCGTGGTTCGCCGCGCTGGACGAGGCCGGTGGCGACGCCCCCTTCATGGCCGAGGGCCGCGCCCAGCCAGCCGCGCCGCGGCGCGACATGTTCGCATGAACGCTCTGCTCGACAGCGTCCCAGCGATGGCGCGCATCAAAGATGTTCAGCTACGATGCTGGCAGACGACCGGCGAACGGAGGGGCCGTTATGGCCACGCTGACCATTCGCGATCTGGACGAAGCGACCATCGAGCGCTTGAAGGCGCGCGCGAAGGCGCACAACCGCTCGCTGGAAGCCGAGGTCCGCGACCTGATCACTGCATCGGCGAACACACCCAATTGGGCGAGCTTTCGCCGCGAGGCCGAGCGGATCGCCGCCAAGACAGCCCAGCGCCCCCAGTCCGACAGCGTCGAGTTGATCCGCGCGGACCGCGACAATGATTCGGATTATCGATAGCTCCGTTTTCATCAAATGGTTCATCGCGGAGCAGGCCCACGAGGCGGCATTCGCTTGGCTGGATGACGAAACCACCTTCATGGCGCCGAGCCTGCTGGTGTGCGAAATCGCCAATATTGCCTGGAAAAAAGTCCGGCGCGGCGACATCGATGCGGACGACGGCTATCGTCTCGTTTTCCGATGTGGGGGCGGCCGGATCGAACTGATTCCCGACGAAACCCTGTCCCTGACGGCGTGGCGCATCAGCCGTGCCCTGGACCATCCAGCCTACGATTGCTTTTTCCTGGCAGCCGCGGAAGTGGCGAATGCACATCTGCTGACCGCCGACAAACGACTATGTGCGGCCGTCGCAAACACCGAATACGAGCCGTATGTCCGCGACGTCGTGACCGGCTGATCGCTAATAAAGCCGTATGACCGCCGACCTCGCCGTGACGACCAACTTCAGCTTCCTGCGCGGCGCCTCGCACCCGGACGAGCTGGTGGTGGCGGCGCGCGCGCTCGGGCTCTCGGCCATCGGGGTCGCCGACCGCAACACCGTGGCGGGCGTGGTGCGCGCGCACACGGCCGCGCGCGAGCATGACCTCCCGTTGCTGGTGGGCGCGCGGCTGGTGTTGCGCGACGGGCCGGAGGTCATCTGCTACCCGACGGATCGCGCCGCCTGGGGCCGGCTGTGCCGCCTGCTCACGCGCGGCAAGCGGCGCGCGCCCAAGGGCGACTGCTGGCTCGACCTCGCCGACCTGCCCGCCCACGCCGAGGGCCAGCTCGCCATCGTCGTGCCGCCCGACGGCCCGGAACCGGACCAGACCTTCGCCGACGCCCTCGCCTTCCTCGGCGCCACCTTCCCCGGCGCCTGCTACCTGGGCGCGCGCGTCGCCCTCGACGGCTGGGACGCACGCCGCCTCGCCGCGCTGGACGAGCTAGAGAACAAAACAGGAATGCCGTTGGTGGCGCTGGGCGATGCGGCCATGCACACGCCCGCGCGCAAGCCGCTGATGGATGTGCTGACCTGCATCCGCGAGGGCTGCACGATCGACGAGGCTGGCCGGCGGCTGGCGAAGAACGCGGAAGCCCACCTCAAGTCGCCCGAGCGCCTGGGCGAGCTGTTCCGCGACCGCCCCGACGCCCTCGCCCGCACCGAGGAAATCGCCGCGCGCGTCCACTTTTCCCTGGACGAGCTGTCCTACGAGTACCCCGAGGAAAGCGCCGGCCGCTCGCGCCCGCCGCAGGCCGAGCTGGAACACCTCACCTGGCAGGGCGCGCGCGGCCGCTACCCGGACGGCGTGCCCGAGCGCGTGCAGGACACCCTGCGCCGCGAGCTGGAGCTGATCGGGCAGCTCGGCTACGCGCCCTACTTCCTGACGGTCTTCGACCTCGTCCGCTTCGCGCGCTCGCGCGGCATCCTGTGCCAGGGGCGCGGTTCCGCGGCCAATTCGGCGGTGTGCTACTGCCTGGGCATCACCGCCGTCGATCCCGCGCGCATGGACCTGTTGTTCGAGCGCTTCGTCTCCGCCGAGCGCGGCGAGCCGCCCGACATCGACGTCGATTTCGAGCACGAGCGCCGCGAGGAGGTCATCCAGTACATCTACGCCAAGTACGGCCGCGAGCGCGCGGGGATCGCCGCCACCGTCATCTGCTACCGCCGGCGCGGCGCCATCCGCGAGGTGGGCAAGGCCATGGGCCTGTCCGCCGACACCATCGCCGCGCTGGCCGGCGGCGTCTGGGGCCGCGACGGCGAGGGCGGCGACGCCGAGGGCCTGCGCGCGCTGGGCCTGAACCCGGACGACCCGCGCCTCGCGCAGACCCTGGCGCTGATCGAGGAAATCCAGGGCTTCCCGCGCCACCTCTCGCAGCACGTGGGCGGCTTCTGCATGACGCGCGGGCGGCTGGACGCGGTCGTGCCCGTCGCCAACGCGGCGATGGACGGGCGCACGATGATCGAATGGGACAAGGACGACCTGGAAGCGCTGGGCATGCTCAAGGTCGATGTGCTCAGCCTCGGCATGCTCACCTGCATCCGCAAGGCGTTCGATTTGCTGGCCGAGTACCACGGCGCGCGCCACGGCCTCGCCACGGTGCCGGAGGGCGACGCGGGGGTGTACGACATGCTCTCGCGCGCGGACTCCCTTGGCGTCTTCCAGGTGGAAAGCCGGGCGCAGATGAACATGCTGCCGCGCCTGCAACCGCGCGCGTTCTACGACCTCGTCATCGAGGTGGCGATCGTCCGCCCCGGCCCCATTCAGGGCGACATGGTCCACCCCTACCTGCGCCGGCGCAACGGCCGGGAGGACGTCGCCTACCCCGGCGAGGCGCTGAAGCGCGTGCTGGGCAAGACGCTGGGCGTGCCGCTGTTCCAGGAGCAGGCGATGCAGATCGCCATCACGGCCGCGGGCTTCACGCCCAGCGAGGCCGACCGGCTGCGCCGTGCCATGGCGACCTTCCGCCGCCACGGCACGGTGCACCACTTCCACGAACGGCTGGTGGAGGGCATGGCCGCGCGCGGCTACGACCGCGCCTTCGCCGAGCGCTGCTACAAGCAGATCGAGGGCTTCGGCACCTACGGCTTTCCCGAGAGCCACGCCGCCAGCTTCGCGCTGCTGGTCTACGTCTCGGCGTGGCTGAAGCACCACTATCCGGCGGCCTTTGCGTGCGCGCTCTTGAACAGCCAGCCCATGGGCTTCTACGCGCCCGCCCAGATCGTGCGCGACGCGCGCGAGCACGGCGTCACCGTGCGCCCAGTGGACGTGAACCGCTCCGGCTGGGACTGCACGCTGGAACCCTCGGAAGACGGCCAGGCGCTGCGGCTCGGGCTGCGGCAGGTGGTGGGCCTGGGCGAAGCGGCGGGGCGCGCGGTCGAGGCGGCGCGCGGCAACGGCTACCCGGACGTGCACACGCTCTGGCGGCGCACCGGCCTCGACGCGGGCGCGCTGGAGGCGCTGGCGAACGCGGACGCCTTCGGCTCGCTGGGGTTGGACCGGCGGCACGCGCTCTGGGCGGTGAAGGGGCTTCCGGACGCGCGGCCGCTGCCGCTGTTCGACGGCCTGGACGCGGGCGAGCGCGGGCCGGAGCCCGAGGTGCGGCTGCCCGAGCTGTCCGAGGGCGAGAACGTGGCCGAGGACTACGCCAGCCTGCGCATGACGCTGCGCGCCCATCCCGTCAGCTTCCTGCGCGATGGGCTGCGCGAGGCGGGCTTCGTGCCCACCGAGGCGCTGTGGGACATCGAGCCGAAGCGCCGCGTGCAGGTGGCGGGGCTGGTGCTGGTGCGCCAGCGCCCCGGCAGCGCGAAGGGCGTGATCTTCGCCACGCTGGAGGACGAAAGCGGCATCGCGAACATCGTGCTCTGGCCCGGCGTGTTCGCGCAGTATCGCCAAACCTTCCTGCAAGCCAGCCTGCTGGGCTTGCGCGGCCCCATCCAGCGCGACGGCCTCGTCATCCACCTCGTCGCCGAACAGCTCTGGGATCTCACCGACCGCCTCGCCACGCTCCAGTCTCCAACCTTCGCCAATTCCCTCGCCCACGCCGACGAGGTCAAACACCCCGGCCCGGAGCCGGTGTACCCCTCACGGGATTTTCATTGAGCAACAAAGCTTGTTGCATCGGTTCAGTCACGCACACCGAACCTAGCAACACTAACACATCGTCTATGCCCTCAGAATCATCTTAACTCTATCCAATGATAGCACCAGCTATCCCTCCACGCGCAGCAACGCGCCATTTACTTTCACCATTAATCTTTTTACGTTCCTATGCCAAGGCTTTTTTCGTGACTCCTCCTCTAACCATTCCTTACCTGTCCTCAGATACTCTTTACTTTTCTCATCACCGTATCGCTCGAAATATTGAAGCGCTTGCTCCGCGAATGTCACTACGTGATATGTCTTTCTTTTGTCGTAAAAATAACAATCACGAATGATTTCCATGCTCTTATCCAATGTTTCTCGAACATTCTCCTCTTCCTCATCCGCACCAATATTCGCTTTGAACAATATTATTGCATGAGAATGCCTTATCGACCTTACACGGCCGCCTGTCCGACGGATCGCCTCATCAATCCACCTAAACGCTCTCCGAAAAGCTCGTTTTTCCGCGAGAAACAGAGCAGCCTGCTGATAAATAAACGGATTGTCGTATTTTTCTGAAAGGAACCGATAAAATTCTTCCCCTTCATCAGCGCTCTTAAACGCCCGAACGTATAATTCCGCATCAAATGCTCGCCGCTGAAACACATCAAACCTAGCAATACGTATCGGCGACAAGTTATAATGAAATTGCTTTAAAACATTCTTAAGCAATTCTTGAGGAACCTGATCCAAAATCACCTCTGAAACCCAACTAGACCTTGGAAAAAAGTGATCCTGTTCTGTATCCACCCACGGCCCATCATAGTCAACCACAAACTCCCCAAGCTGTTCTATCAGCCCCTGAATATCATCAATACCATACCCTTCACTACGAACAAAAGATAGAATCATGTCAAACGAAACAGGCGCCCTTGTCATGTGTACGTAACAAATCATAACAAATAATTTTGCTAATTTCGGGTATTTACTATTCAATTCACTAATCACACTTCTATAGCGACGTTTGATCGACTGCGTTTTAATATTTGCATCGACCATCTCAAAAAGAGAGGGCTCCTTATCGCCCTCCATTTTTGGATCTTTCATATTGCCAACTTTAAGATCTTCGGGAAGACTATCGTAGACTTTCTGACGATCTCGATCAGATAATTCGGTTATATTTCTCAGCTTGCATCCGCTTTTATCAACTAAATGAGATACAATCTCGTAATTATACTCTCTTTCTGTAGCAATTACTTGTATATTATTTTTATTCTTTATAAAATTAAACGCTTCTACGCTATCGGACAACTGATCCAAGTATATTATCGCTGGTTCACCATTTAATTTTTGAACAATTTGATGCGCATGTTCGACAGGCATATAATCCGCCATTAACTTATGTTTTTCGTTTGACGTATATGCCGCTGCCTGCATCAGCATAGTTGTTTTCCCACTCGCTGGAAGACCAATCAGTATCGAATTATTGTTCCCATCAATGTCATCTATTAACTTATCCAGATGACTGATTTCAGCGATTTTACCCGAATATATATCAGACCAGACGGGTTTTGCGCCGTTGAAAAAATTATGCAACGGCCGAACAAATTGAACCTCTTCAATACTTGGTATTTTTTCGTCTGGGAACTGAATACTTGTGCTAGATACATTTTGCTTAATGACCTTATTTGCATTAACCCTCGAAAAATAATCTAACAAATCTTCAATATCGCCGCTAATAATGTTGAACCCGAAACTTCTGTAAAAATCAACCACTTCATCTCTCAAATCAGTAACAAGTATCCATTTGGCATTGTTGCCGCCGATATTTCCAAATTTATCGGACAATACTTTCAACGTACTAGCGTCAGACAAACTGTACCCACAGAAAATTGTCGGCATTTCCCGAATTTTTTGCTTCAAAAAATGCCACTGATCAGGATCCTCAGAAAACGCAGACGCCAAATCTTCGGACGAGAACGTTAAACTTGGCCTAACATGATTAACTGTGCCATGAAGAGGCACAAAGTTGACAGCGTATCCAGACGACAACGACGGCCCGCGAAGCGAAAGGTCGTGAATATAGTATTCTGATATATCAAAAAAAACTTTATAAATTAAATCATCTATATTCGTCGTAAAAATGGAGCTTATAGATATGTTTTTCAAATTATAATATTTTTCGGAGAAATTTTTTACCTTGTGGCGATTTATGAGGTATTTCATAAAATGTTCGTCATGTTTAGTACGCAATATCTGAGATATTTGATCTAAGTTGAGATTCCCGTAATGTTCTGGAAACCCGAATTTAGTTATTAGCTCGTCTTTGAGTTCAGAACCCAGTGGAAGGGTTTGATTATTTGCATCCTCAGAAAGCTTAGAAAAACCCGCACCAAGAAATAAATTTACGTTGCTTTTCAGGGCTGCGTTAAGGCTGTTTTCATTTTCGATCTGAAGGCTCATAATATCCTCCAATGGTTTTTGTGGTTTTAGTATAGCTACGCTGCGGGGCGTGTCAACGACCGCGATTATACGTGCTGCGCGTGCATTTCTATGGCCAAAATATAAGGCGTCGTGTTAGGCTTGAATCGGTGGAGTGGGCGTGTTTTTTCTTTATGATGTTCGGTTTACGGACGCTCGCTGATAGAGGGGTGCGTACGAATTCTCTTTGTTATCTCGCCTGCACGCGCTGAAGGGCGATTACCGGGGCTTCTGGGCGATCACGGTTCGCGCGAACTGGCGGATCGTGTTCACGTTCGCGGAAGACGGCGTTCGAGACGTGGATTTCGTCGATTATCATTAGGATGGCTGTGCCATGCGCATGAAGACCCCGCCGCATCCGGGCCGCATCGTGCGGCAGGAATGCTTGGAGCCGTTGGGCCTCACGGTGACGGAGGCCGCGCGGGTGCTGGGCGTGAACCGCAACACGCTGAACAACCTCGTCAACGAGAAGGCCGGGATTTCGCCGGAAATGGCGGTGCGGCTTTCCAAGGCGTTCGGCAGCACACCGCGCACCTGGCTGAGCTTGCAGATGGAACACGATCTCGCACGCGCCGAGGCCGCAGCGGACAGCATCGACATCGCGCCCGTCGCGCGGCCGGACGCCGAGGCGGCGGAGAGCGGTCAGCGCGACCCCGGCCGGACTTGAGGCGCCGCTCACCCCATCAGCGCGACGATGTCCGCCACGTGCTCCCGTTTGGCGGGGTGCATTTGGTGGATGGCGTGGACGAGGCGGGTGGTGGAGCCGGGCAGGTGGTGGAGGCGGCGGGTGGCGACCAGGGCTTCGAGGATGAGGTCGAGGGGGTCGGCGTCGAGCTGTTCGGCGAGGGCGACGACGCGGCTGAGCGTCAAACCGGCGTTGCCGCGTTCGAAGGCCAGCAGGTGCCCGGCGGTGATGGGCATCTTGGCGACCAGCCGTTCGCGGCTCATCCCCACGGCCTCGCGGTAGGTGGCGACGGTGCGGCCCAGCGCGGCGTCGAAGGCACGGTCCTCGGCGCACTCGGTTGGGAACTTTTCGACCATGAAGCCTCCGTATAGCCGCAACGTCTGATCCGGTCTTCAGAGCGCCGAAATATATAGCGCTGCGCCCAGAACTGGCGTTACGAATATACGAGACGACCGTTAATGTCTAGATAGATACGTTGGGAACGTATTCTTTCTGCGCCGGCTTGAGCGGATGCTCCGGGCATGGCCGGTGTGGACGATGTGACCGATGCGACGGTGAAGGAGGCCTTCGGCGCGCGTCTGCGCGAGCTGCGTGGTCACGCCGACCTCACGCGCCCGCAGTTCGCCGAGCGCGTCGGCAAGTCGCCCGAGGCCATCCGCGACATCGAGATCGGCAAAAACAGCGTACGCCTGCCCGACGCCGCGCGCTTCGCCGCCGCCCTGGGCGTCAGCCTGCCGGAGCTGACGGACCTCGCCGACCTGCCCCGCCACGACAGCGAGCACCGTTCGGCCCTGCTGGCCTTTGTCCGCACCGCCCGCGCCGCCGACGCCGCAAGCATCCACCTCATGCGCAGCTACCTGCGCGGCCTGCTGGCCTTCCTGAACGCGCGAGAGGGGTGACGGCGGTTCGGGCTGGGGTCCCTACCCCGCCGTGCCGAACGCCAGCGCGGCGGACTCGCCGTCGCGGGTGAGGAAGTCGCGCTGGGAGAGCATGGCGAAGGGTTCGCCGTCCGCGTCCACGACCGGGAGGTGCCGAAAGCCGCCCTCGCGCATGCGGGACAGGCAGGTTTCGACGGGCTCATCGACGGTCACGGTCGCCACGGCGCGCGACATGACGTCGGCCACGCAGGTCGTGCGCACGTCCAGCCCCGGCACCACCACGCGAGTCATCAGGTCGCGTTCGGTGAAGATGCCGGACATCCGCCCCGCGCGCAGGGCAATGACCGCGCCGATGTGGCGGTCGGTCATCATCTCCGCCGCGTCCAGCACCGTCAGCTCGTCGTTCACGGCCGCCAGGTCGCGGTCCGCGATCAGGCCCGGCAGATCGCCCACACGCATGTTCGCCTCCGGCGCTGGACTGGCGCGGCTCTCCGCCGCATCCCCCGATACGCAGGCGGATGCCGCCCGGATCAGCCTAATTGCTCGCCGTCACCGCCGCCGCGATCGCCAGGGCCGAGCCGAACACGGCGAACAGCGCGTGGGCGGAGAGCACGAAGCCGCGCACGCCCGGTTGGCTGGTGGACACCTTGTGCCCGGCCGCGCCGATGGCCGCCGCGACGATGAGGAACGCCATCGCCAGCACGCCGAAGCTGATGCCGCCCTCGGGCTCGGTGCGCGTGGGCGGCCCGACGGCGACCACGGCGATCGTGAGCGCCACCGCGCCCAGCCCGAGCAGCGCGTGCGCGAGGATCGCGGGGCGCGGCGGCGTCCACGCCCCGCCCCGGACGAGGAAGGCGATTCCCAGGCCGGCGCCGGCCAGGGCGGCGATGCCGGCGACGATGGCGGCGGTGTCCAGCAGCGCGGGCATGAGGCTCCTCCGGATGTGCCGCCCCCGAGATAGCGTTTGGCGGGTCATCTGTCAGCGGCCGTGGATTGCGCTTTGACGCGGCGGGTGCGAACGCGCTCCACTCCGGGTATGGCCCGATTCCAGACGTGGCTGAAAGCTCGCGTGCGCTGGCTGGCGCGGCAGCGCGGCGTACGCCAAACAGCTCGTTATGCGGATTTCTACGTCCGCTGGCTTCAGCACCATCCCAACGGCTGGTTCCGGCGCGGCGCGGCGCTGCTGTTCATCTTCGGCGGCTTCTTCGCCTTCCTGCCCATTCTGGGCGCGTGGATGCTGCCGGTGGGGCTCGTGGTGCTTTCGGACGATCTGCACATGCTGCGCCGCCTGCGCCGGCGCATCGTCATCCGCATCGCCCGTTGGCTGCTGGACCGGCCGCCCCTGCGCGAACGGCTGCGCGCCCAGCGCCGCACGGCCGCCCCGCGCGTCCGCGCCGTGGCCGGGGAGGACCGCGGATGAGGCCGACCGCCACGCGCGATCGCCTTTTGCAAAGCGGGCACAGGAACGCCATGCTTCGATCGCCGAACGCAGCGCGGTGGGGAGTCCTCGCATGGCCGTCTACCTCATCACCTTCGCCGTCAACGACGATTCCGGTGCCGACGCGCGGCGCTCCCGCATGTGCCGGCGCATCGAAACCACGCTGGCCGGGCAGTGCATCACGCCCACGGCCTATGCCATCGACGGCGACGATATCGCCCAGATCGAGTGCCGCGACACCGACGAGATCCGCGACTTCCTGCGCCGCGACCTGAGCGACGACGACGAGCTGTTCGTCTTCGCGCTGTCCAAGGAGCAGCCCTGGGCGGGCGACGGCGGCCCGGCGGCGCAGAACTGGCTGCGCGACCACATGGACCGCCCCGACAAGGAAACCTTCATGAAGGTGGTGCGCGACCTGGGCCAGCAGTGACGCCCCCGCCCCTTCCGCGCGCGAGGCACTTGCCAGCGCCCGTGCCGGCATGCGACACGCATGCCGCGATGCACAACGAACCGATTCCACGGCATACCCGTCGGCAGCCGTCATCCGCGTTACGGGAGGCGGCGTGAGCGGCGATCCCATCCGCGTGAACCTGGCGCTTCAGGGCGGCGGCGCGCACGGCGCCTTCACCTGGGGCGTGCTGGACCGCCTGCTGGAGGAGCCGGACATCGTCATCGACGGCGTCAGCGGCACCTCGGCGGGGGCAATGAACGCCGCCGTGCTCGCGGACGGCATGGCGCGCGGCGGCAACCAGGGCGCGCGCGAGCGGCTGGCGCAGTTCTGGGACACCGTGATCCACATGGGCCGCTTCGGCCCGCTGGTGCGCACGCCGCTGGACGCCATGGCCGTGCCGTGGAACATGGAATACAGTCCCGGCTACATGATCTTCGACGCGATCAGCCGGTACTTTTCGCCCTATCAGTTCAATCCGATGAACTGGAACCCGCTGCTTGCGATGCTGCGGGAGACGATCGATTTCGACCGCGTGCGCGCCTGCGACTGCATCAAGCTTTTCGTCGCCGCCACGGCCGTGCGAACGGGCAAGCTGCGCGTCTTTCACACCCGCGAGATGACGCCCGAAGCCGTGATGGCCTCGGCCTGCCTGCCCCACGTGTTCCAGGCCGTGGAGATCGACGGCGAACCCTACTGGGACGGCGGCTACATGGGCAACCCGGCGCTGTTCCCGCTGATCTACAACTGCGACGCCAGCGACATCATGATCGTACAGGTCAATCCGCTGGCCCGCGACGAAACGCCCACGACCACCCCGGCCATCCTCGACCGCGTCAACGAGATCAGCTTCAACGCCACGCTCATGCGCGAGATGCGGGCGATCGACTTCGTCTCGCGCCTGGTGGCGGAGCACAAGCTGGAATCCGACGGGCACAAGCCCGTGCGCCTGCACCGCGTGGACGTGCCCGAGCCCATGCGCCACCTCTCCGCCGCCTCCAAGCTCAACGCCGAGCGCAGCTTCCTCAACCAGCTCCACGCCTGGGGCCGCGAGCAGGCCGACGGCTGGCTGGCGGACCATCGCCGCGACCTGGGCGCGCGCTCGACGATCGACATCGAGCGCGACACCACGTAACGGCCCCACCCGGTCGCGACGGCGCGTTGACGCCGCTGCACCGCAGCATCAAGCTTGCCCGGATGCCGGGCGACGCCCGGCCCCACCCGCGCGGAGGTGCGTCCCGGCATGGTGAGCTACCTGGATGTGGAACGGCCGGCGCCCGGCACGGCCGTGCGCGTGGCCCCCGGGATCCACTGGGTGCGCCTGGACCTGCCCTTCAAGCTGGACCACGTGCACGTCTGGCTGCTGGACGACGGCGACACCTGGACCGTCGTGGACGCCGGTATCGGCAACGACGCCACCTGGGCCGCGTGGCAGCAGCTCACCCAAACGACGCTCGGCGACAAGCCGATCGGGCGCATCGTCCTCACCCACTTCCACCCGGACCACGTGGGCGCGGCGCCCTGGCTGGCCGAGGCGCACGGCGCGTCCATCTGGATGACGCGCCCCGAGTGGCTGACGGGGCGGCTGCTGAGCGTCGACCTCGACGCCGGGATGACGGACCACGTGGTCGCCTTCTACCGCGCGGCCGGGTGCGGGGCGGCCTACCTGGACTACGTGCACCGCACCAGCGACGCCTACGCCCGCATGGTGGCGCCGCTGCCGCGCAGCTACCGCCAACTGCGCGACCGCGACGGCCTGCACATCGGCGGGCGGACGTGGCACGTGATCGTTGGCGGCGGGCATTCCCCGGCGCACGCCTGCCTCTACGCGCCCGACGACGGCATCCTCATCTCCGGCGACCAGATCCTGCCGCGCATCTCGCCCAACGTGGGCGTCAACGCCAGCGAACCGGACGCCGACCCGCTGGCGGATTTCCTCGCGTCCTTGAACCGGCTGGAGGGCCTGCCGGAGGGGCTGCTGGTGCTGCCCTCGCACGACGCGCCCTTCCACGGCCTGCACGGGCGCTGCGAAGAATTGCGCGCGCACCACGACGCGCGGCTGAACGATTGCCTGACGGCGTGCCGCGACGGCGCCACCGCGATGGAGGTGGCGCAGGTGCTCTTCGACCGGCCGCTGGACGATCACCAGACGGGCTTCGCCGTGGCGGAGACGCTGGCCCACCTCAACCACCTGCTGGCGGCGGGCCGGCTGACCCGCGAGACGGACGGCGACGGGGTGTGGCGCTACACCGCCGTCTGAGGAGCGCGCGACACGCACACGGTTGTCAGGGCCGGCACCGTCCCCGTGATTGATACGCATGCGCAATGAGAGGAACTCATGGTCTCATTCTGTCTTTCTCCTAAAGGAGAAAGGACCCTGGCGAGACTCCGCTGGTACATCCTCGACTTGTCGTAGGTTCCGCTCAATGAGCGTCTGTATGACGCAAACATCTCGCTTGGAAGGCGTCCGTGGGCCTGACAGATGTTTCCAAAGATCATCGTACAATGAAAAAAACACTGGTCAGAGCTGGCACTTTCCCCGTGACGGACGCAACCATCTCGCTTGGAAGGCGTCCGTTGGCCTGACAGACGTTTCCAAAGATCATCTTTGGTCGGCGATGACCTTGCCGTCGTTGGGGAGGGTGTCGGGGGCGGCGAGGTGCACCTCGGCGCCGACGGTGCAGACCGCGCGGAAGGTCTCGGCGATGCGCTCGGCCAAGCCGTCCCCGCTGTCTGCGGTCTCGCAATAGAGCGTGGCGACGTCGCGGTGGTCGGCCTGCTCGACGACCAGCCGCGCGCGGCGGACGGCGTCGAAGCGCCCCACGAGCTCCTGGATCTGTTCGGGGTGGACGAAGACGCCGCGCACCTTGGTGGTCTGGTCGGCGCGGCCCATCCAGCCGCGGATGCGCATCTTGGTGCGGCCCGTGGGGCAGGTCCCCGGCATGACGGCGGACAGGTCGCCCGTGGCGAAGCGGATCAGCGGATAGTCGGGGTTGAGCGTCGTGACCACGACCTCCCCCACCTCGCCGTCGGCAACGGGCGTGCCGGTGCCGGGGTGGACGATCTCGACGACGACGTCCTCGTCCACGACCAGCCCCTCGCGCGCCTCGGTCTGATAGGCGATGAGGCCGAGGTCGGCGGTGCCGTAGCACTCAAAGACCTCGATGCCGCGCGTGCGGAAGTGATCCACCAGCGAGGCCGGCAGCGGCTCGGCGGTGACGAGGCCGCGCTCCAGGCTGTCCACGGCGAGGCCCAGCTCGTCCGCCTTCTCCAGCAGGATGTTCAGGAAGGACGGCGTGCCCGTGTAGTAGCGCGGGCGCAGCTGCGCCATGGCGCGCACCTGCTGCTCCGACTGGCCGGGGCCGGCCGGGAACACCGGGCAGTCCAGCGCCTTGCCCGCGCTGTCGAACATGAAGCCGGCGGGCATGAAGTGATAGCTGAAGGTGTTGTGAACGATGCCGCCGCCGCGCTCGACCCCGGCCGCGCGCAGCGCGCGGGCGAAGCGCCAGACGTCGGTACCCCCGCCTTGCGGCTCGTAGATAGGTCCCGGCGACTGGAAGACGCGCTCGAAGGGACCGCTGTCCTCGGCCACCAACCCGCCGAAGGGCGGCGCGTCCGCCTGGCGCTGGATCAGGTCCGCCTTGCGCAGCACCGGCAGCCCGGCCAGGGCCTCGCGCGTCGTGATCCGCTGGGAGTCGACGTCCGCCAGCGTCTCGGCGAAGTGCGGCGTGGCCGCCTGGGCGCGCGCGATCTGGGCGGGCAGGCGCTCGGCCAGCTCCGCCGCGCGCTCGGCGTCGGATCGGGTTTCGCGCGGGTCGAGGGGCGCGCTCATCGCCGGCTCCTGTTCGATTGGGTGGTTACAGCCAGCGCTTGCGGCGCTTGTAGCTCTTGAGGTTCTTGAAGGACCGCCGCTCCTCGCCGCCGCCGAGGTAGGACTCCTTCACGTCCTCGTTGTTCAGCAGCTCTTCGCGCGTGCCGTCGAGGACGACCTTGCCGTTCTCCATGATGTAGCCGTAGGAGCAGAGGTGCAGCGCCCAGTTGGCGTTCTGCTCCACCAGCAGCATCGTCAGCCCCTGCTCGCGGTTGATGCGCTCGATGATGCCGAAGACCTCGCGCACCAGCATGGGCGAGAGGCCCATCGAGGGCTCGTCGAGCAGCAGCACGCTCGGCCGGGCCATGAGCGCCCGCCCGATCGCGAGCATCTGCTGCTCGCCGCCCGACAGATACCCGGCCAGGCCCTTCGCCCGCTCGGCCAGGCGCGGGAAGTATTCGAAGACCTGCTCGATGTCCTGGTTGATGGCGCCGCGATCCTTGCGGGTGTGCGCGCCCAGGCGCAGGTTCTCCACCACCGTCATGTCCTCGACCAGCCGGCGGCCTTCCATGACCTGGAAGACGCCTTTGCGGACGATGTCCTCGGCCGGGTGGTTGGTGATGGCCTCGCCGTTGAGGCTCACCGAGCCGCGCGTGATCTCCCCGCGCTCGGTGAGCAGCAAGCCGGAGATCGCCTTGAGCGTCGTGGACTTGCCCGCGCCGTTGGCGCCCAGCAGCGAGACGATCTGGCCGCGCGGCACCTCCAGCGTCACCCCGCGCAGGACGAGGATGACCTCGTCGTAGACGACCTCGATGTTGTTGATGCTGAGCACCGTGTCGGTCTGCGGGTCGGCGGCGGCCTGGGACATGGCGGCACCTTCTGCGGGCGGCGATGGGGAAAGGCACAAACGGGGCGGGCTCCGGCCCGCCCCGTCGTCCCGCGTTACCAGCCGAGCCAGTCGTCGCGGCGCGGCAGGTCGATTGTGGTCAGATGCTCGAAGGCGATCTCGCCGTCGCCCTGGTAGTCGTTCTGGTACACCATGACCTTGGTGGTCCCGCGGTGGTTGTCCGCGGTCCAGGTGTGCGGCAGGCAGACGCCCTCCATGCCGTCGGGCACGTGGCCCTCCATGCTCTCCAGGCCGGCCTTGATGGCGGGTCCGGTGACCTCGCCGTTCGCGGCGGCGCGCTTCATGGCATCAGCCATGAACATCACCGAGCAGACGCCGCGCATGTAGTGCAGCGCCTTGCGCTCGTCGCTGCCGGCGATCTCCCGGATGGTTTCCATGCCGGGCGCGTCGTCGGTCCAGATCGCCGCGCCGACCGGGAAGACCACGCCGTCACCGGCCTCACCCGCCGGATCGACGGAGGTTTCGTCGAAACCCCAAACGTTGGTGAGGAACTGCACATCCACGCCCACCGTCTCGCAGGAGCGCAAGAGCGAGATGTTCGAGCCCGAGGTGTTGGCGAGATAGGCGTAGTCCGCGTTCTTTTCCTTGAGCGAGAGGCACTGCGCCTTGAAGTCGCCGGGCGAGAGCGAATACACGATCGGATCGAGGACCTCGAAGCCGAGTTCCTTGGCATAGGCCGCGCAGGCTTCCTTGGGCGCGTTCGGATAGGGGTGGCTGTCGCCCATGTGGATGAAGCGCGGCGTGCCCTCGTTGCCGGCCTTTTCCCAGTCGTTCTTGGCCCATTCGACCATGGCGCGGCAGCCGTCCGAATAGGACGGGCCGTAGAAGAAGTTGTAGGGTGCCGCGACCTTGGTGTGCGGGGAATCGCCCTTGGGGTCCGTCAGGTGGCCGGAGTAGGACGCCGAGAGGTAGGGGATCTTGTCGCGCGCCACGAAGCGCACCAGCGCCTCGGTATCCGCCGTGCCCCAACCCTGGATCGCCACGGGCTCCAGCTGCGTCTTCCACTTCTTGTAGGTCGAGATGGCGCGCCCGGTCTTGTAGCCGTAGTCGACCGTGTCCTTCTCGATCTCCTGCCCGGCGATGCCGCCGTGCTCGTTGATGTAGGCGATGGCGTCCTCGACGCCCTGCCCGTAGACCTGCCCGACGTCGGACGTCGGGCCGGTGTAGGCCGCCAGGTGTCCGACCGGGATCTCCTGCGCCTGCGCGGACATCGTCCCCGCCGCCAGGATGCCGGCAGCAGCCAGCAATCCGATGCGCGTCATGACGTTAACCCTCCTCCGTTCGTCGCGGGCCTTTGCGGGCCCTGGTTTGTGGGTCGGCCCCATTTCGGGTGCCGTGTTGGGTCCGGCGCGCGGCCGGACCGGGTGAACCGCCGCCTCAGTACGAGAAGGGGTAGAGCTTCCAGTACGCCTTGATGAGCTTCCAGCGGTGCGCGAGCCCCTCGGGCTCGAAGATCAGGAACCCGACGATCGCCAGGCCGATGGCGATCTCCTTCATGTAGGCCACGCCCTGCTCGATCCCCGGCATGGCGCCGGACAACCCGGCGGCCAGCATTTCCATCACCTCGGGCAACAGCACCAGGAAGGCGACGCCCATGAGCGTGCCCATGATGGAGCCGAGCCCGCCGATGATGATCATGCCCAGGAACTGGATGGACATGAGGATCGTGAAGCCCTCGATGGAGACGAAGCCCAGGTAGTGCGCGAAGATCGCGCCGCCCACGCCCGCGTAGAAGGCCGAGATGCCGAAGGCGAGGATGCGGTACTTGGTGAGGTTGATGCCCATGATCTCGGCGGAGAGGTAGTGATCGCGCACGGCGATCAGGGCGCGGCCGTCGCGGCTGCGCACCAGGTTGCTCGCGAGCAGGAACATCACCAGGACGAAGCCGAGCACGATGTAGAAATAGCTCCGGTCGGTATCGAAGGTCATGCCGAAGAGCGCCACCGGCTCGGCGAAGGAGCCGGCGGAGCCGCCCGTGAACCACTCGGCGCGCGAGAAGAAGTCCTCGATGATGAACTGCGCCGCCAGCGTGGCGATGGCGAGGTAGAGGCCTTTGATCCGCCCCGCCGGGATGCCGACGATCATCCCCACGGCCGTCGTGATCAGCCCCGCCAGGGGGATGCACAGGATCACGGGGATGCCCGTGTGGGTGCTGAGATAGGCCGAGGTGAACGCGCCGAAGCCGAAGAAGGCGGCGTGGCCCAGCGAAATCTGCCCGGAAAAGCCCACCAGCAGGTTGAGCCCCAGCGCCGCCACCCCGAAGTAGCCGATCTGGATCAGCAGGTTCAGGTAGTAGGGCGTGAGCACCAGCGGACAAGCCGCTGCCAGGATCACGCCCAGGACCGCGAAGTTGCGCGACATCGCGGTGGGAAAGATCCGCGTGTCCTGCCGGTAGGTGGTGCGGAACTCGCCGCACCGTGGTGCATCCGCGCTGAGCGCCACGGCGCGCCCTCCCCTCGTCTTTTAAATCCGTTCGATGTCCTTGGTGCCGAACAGGCCGTAAGGCTTGATCATCAGAATGATGACCAGGACGTAGAACGGCACGATTTCGTAAAGATTGCCCCAGTTGAGCCACGTGGAGTCGACGAATTGGGCGGCGTTTTCCAGCAAGCCGATGATCAGCCCGCCGACGACGGCGCCGACGATGGAGTCCAGGCCGCCCAGGATCGCCGCCGGGAAGACCTTGATGCCGAAGAAGGACAGCGCCGAGCTGACGCCATTGACCATCCCGATCACCACCCCGGCCATGGCCGAGACCATGGCCGAGATCGCCCACGCCAGCGCGAAGACGTGCTTGATGGAGATGCCCAGGCTGGCGGCGACCTGCTGGTCGAAGGCGGTCGCGCGCATCGCCAGGCCCATGCGCGAGTACTGGAAGAAGTAGTAGAAGCCCACCATGATGACGAGCGCGAAGACGAGGCTCATCAGATAGGCCGTCTGCACCTGCAGCCCCAGCACGTTCACCGAGTCCACCGAAAAGACCTCGGGGAAGCGCTTCGTCCACTCGCCGAAGATCCACGCCAGCGTCGACTGGAAGACGATCGACAGCCCGATCGTCAGCATGATCACCGACAGGATGGGCTCGCCGATCATGGGACGCAGGACCACGACCTGCAGCAGCACGCCGAAGATGAACATGAACAGCAGCGTGACCAGGAAACCCAGCCAGAACGGCAGCTGGAACTCCACCAGCAGCGCCCAGCACACCCACGCGCCGATCAGCAGGAACTCGCCCTGCGCGAAGTTGACGATCTTCGTGGACTTGTAGATCAGCACGAAGCACATCGCGACGACGCCGTAGAGCGTGCCGACGATGGCACCGTTGACGAGGAGTTGCAGCAGGAAGTCCCAGTTCATCGCAGCATATCCCCGGCTCAGCCGCCGCCAGCGGCGCGGCGTTCCGTCTCGGCCGTGCGACCGCCCGCCAGCTCGGCGGCCGTCGCATGAACCTCGCCCGCCGCCTCACCGGCCTCGGGCTGATCGGGCATGAGGTCCACCACCTTCAGCGTCGTCTGGATGCGCGAGGTCGTGCCGTCCTGGAAGGTGATGACGGTGTCCACGTCGACGCGGTCGCGGCCGCTGTAGATGGCGTCGATGATGTCGCTGTACTTCTCGTTGATGATCGGCCGGCGCACCTTGCGCGTGCGCGTCAGCTCGCCGTCGTCCGGGTCCAGCTCCTTGTAGAGCAGGAGGAACTTCCGGATGCGCTGCCACGGCGGCAGGCTCTCGTTGACCTGCTCCACCTCGCGCTGGATGGCGTCGTAGACCGCCGGCTGCGCGGAGAGGTTCGTGTAGTTGGTGAAGCCGATCCCGCGCTGTTCCGCCCACTTGGCGACGATGCCGTAGCGGATGCAGATCATCGCCGCGAGGTAGGGGCGCTCGTGGCCGAGCACCACGGCCTCGGCGATGAAGGGGGAGAACTTGAGCTTGTTCTCCACGTACTGCGGCGAGAAGCGGTCGCCGTGCGCGGTGGTCGCCAGGTCCTTGATGCGGTCGACCACGACGAGGTGGCCGTTCTCCGGCTTGAAGTAGCCGGCGTCGCCGGTGTGCATCCAGCCGTCGACCATGTCCTCGCGCGTGGCTTCCTCGTTCTTGTAGTAGCCGAGGAAGATTCCCTGCGTGCGCGCGACGATCTCGCCCATGCCGTTTTCGTCCGGGTTTTCGATGCGGACCTCCGCGCCCTCCATGGGAACGCCGACGGTGTCGAAGTCCACGTCGTCCGGGGTGTGGATGGTGTAGGCGCCCGCCAGCTCCGTCTGGCCGTAGAGCTGGCGCAGCGGAACGCCCATCGCGAGGAAGAACTTGAAGGTGTCCGGCCCCAGCGCCGCGCCCCCCGTCGCCGCCGAGCGCAGGTAGGTGAAGCCCAGGCGGTCCTTGAGCGCGCGAAACAGGATGAACCACGCGATCGGCGACGACTTGCCGGTCTGCTCCAGCTTGCGCGTGCCGATGCGGGTGCCGAGGTGGTACATCGCGCGCTTGAAGGCCGAGGCCTCCATCATGCGCGCCTTCACGTCGGCGGCGATGGACTCCCACACGCGCGGGGCCAGCAGCGCGAAGGTGGGGCCGATCTCGCGCAGGTCGCTCATCATCGTCTCGCCGGACTCGACGAAGTTCACCGTGATGCGCGAGATCAGCGGCTGCGCCACGGCGTAGACCTGCTCCATGATCCACGGCAGCGGCAGCACCGAGACGTAGTTGTCGTCCGGGTACTTCGGGTCGGCGTGCAGGTAGGCGAGGCTGTGCTTGAGGAAGGGCCCCGCCTGCATCATCGCCAGCTTGGGGTTGGACGTCGTGCCCGAGGTGGTGAGCAGGATCGCCACCTCCTCGCCGTCGCGCTGCTCGATCAGCCGGCGGTAGAGCCCCGGATCGGCCTCGCGCGCCGCATCCCCGCGCGCCATCATGGCGTCCTGGCTGATCAGGCGCGGATCGTCGTATTTCCGCATGCCGCGCGGGTCGTGGTAGACGATCCAGCGGATCGAGGGGCAGCGGTCGGCGATGGCGAGCATCTTGTCCGCCTGCTCCTCGTCCTCGCAGAACACCAGCGCGGTCTGGGCGTAGTTGACGAGGTAGACGACCTCCTCCGACAGCGCGTCGCCGTACATCCCGATGGTCATGGCGCCGATGGCGTGGCCGGCGACCTCGGTGACAACCCATTCGGGGCGGTTGCTGCCGATGATGCCGATGGTGTCGCCCGGCGCGATGCCCAGCTCGCGCATGCCGAGCGCCATGCGCTCGACCATGTCCTGGTAGTCGCGCCAGGTGAACTCGTTCCAGATGCCGTATTCCTTCTCGCGCAGCGCCACCTCGTCCGGCACGCGCTCGGCGTGGTGCGCGAGCAGCTTCGGGAAGGTGTCGAGCGTGTCGAGATCGGGATACGCCGCCGGCTGCCGGGTCATGACGCCGCCCTGTGGTCGTGTTCGGCCTCGATGTCCTCGCCCAGGTAAGCCTGCTTGACGCGCGGGTCGGCCATCACCTCCTCCGGCGTGCCCAGCGCGATGCGCTGGCCGAAGTCGAGCACCGCGACCCGGTGGGAGATGTCCATCACCGCGCCGATGTCGTGCTCGATCATGGCGATGGTCACGCCCCACTCCTCGTTCAGGTCGATGATGAAGCGCGCCATGTCCTCTTTTTCTTCCTGGTTCATGCCCGCCATGGGCTCGTCGAGCAGCAGCAGCGCGGGCTCCAGCGCCATGGCGCGCGCCAGCTCGACGCGCTTGCGCAGGCCGTAGGAGAGCGTGCCCGTCGTGGCCTTGCGGATGTGGGCGATTTCCAGGAAGTCGATGATGGTCTCGGCGGCGCGGCGGTGCTCGATTTCCTCGCGGTCCGCACCCGTCAGCCAGTACAGCGAGCCGGTGATGAAGTTGTTGCGCAGCTGGTTGTGGCGGCCGACCAGGATGTTCCCGAGCACGGACATCCGGTTGTAGAGGGCGAGGTTTTGAAACGTGCGGCCGATGCCGCGAGCGCAGCGGGCGTTCGGCTTGGCACGCGTGAGATCCTCGCCGCGAAAGCGGATCGCGCCCTGCTGCGGCCGGTAGCGCCCGGAAACGCAGTTGAGGAGCGAGGTCTTGCCGGCCCCGTTGGGGCCGATGATGGAGAAGATCTCGCCCTCGCCCACCGACAGGCTGACGTCGCTGAGCGCGGACACGCCGCCGAACTGCAGCGTGACGTCGGCGACCTCCAGGATGGGCGCGCCGGCGTCAGCCATGACGGCACCCGGATCGGCTGGCGGCACCTGCACCACATCGGCGGGCGGCCGCGCGGGCCGGATGGCGGAATGACAGCGGACCCCACATCGCCGAGGAGCCTCCCCAGGTTCCCGTTGTCGCGGCGCCGGGCTGCGGCGCCGTGTCCCGCGGCTTTTGGCCGCCGCGTTCAGCTTATGGGTCGATACGTTACGTTTACGTCAACGTCACTTCAAGCATGGAATCGTGCCCACCTGCAATTCCGCGTTGCACAATCAGCGCGGCCCCATGCGAACCGCGCCGTCGAGGCGGATGACCTCGCCGTTCAGCATAACGTTCGTGAGCAGGTGCAGCGCGAGCGATGCATACTCCTCGGGCAGGCCCAGGCGCTGGGGAAACGGCGTCTGCTCGGCCAGCGATTGGCGCACCTTGTCGGGCAGGCTCGCCATCATGGGCGTGTCGAAGATGCCGGGCGCGATCGTCACCACGCGGATGCCGCGGCCCGAAAGATCGCGCGCCAGCGGCAGCGTCATGGCCGCGACGCCGCCCTTGCTCGCCGCGTAGGCCGTCTGCCCGATCTGCCCGTCGTAGGCGGCGATCGAGGCGGTGTTGACGATCACGCCGCGCTCGCCGTCCGCGCCCGGCGCGTTGTCCGCCATGGCGGCGGCGGCCAAGCGCGCCACGTTGAAGCTGCCGACCAGGTTGACGTTCACCGTCTTGGCGAAGGCGTCCAGGTCGTGCGGCTCACCCGCCTTGTTGAGCACGCGCCCCGAAGCGACCACGCCGGCGCAGTTGAACGCGCCGTGCAGCGCCCCGTAGGCGGAGAACGCGGTGTCCACCGCTTCGCGCGCGTCCGCCTCCCGGCTCACGTCCACGCGCACGAAGCGCGCCGCGTTCCCCAGCTCGGCCGCGAGCGCCGCGCCGCCCTCGGTATCGACGTCGCCCAGGACGACCGCACCGCCCCGCGCCACCAGCGCCCGCGCCGTGGCCGCGCCCAGCCCGGAGGCGCCGCCGGTGACGAGAAACGTCCGCCCATCGATGTCCATGTCGAAGCTCCCTGCCGGAATGTGGCCGACTTGACGCTAACGTAAGCGTCAATATCCTGCCAGATGGAAGATTGGCACACCCGGGCGCCGGTTGCCCGAGCGGTTGTGGGCGGGCATGGATTTCGAGCTTTCCGAGGATCAGCAGGCGTACCAGGAGAGCGCGCGCACCTTCGCGCGCAACGAGCTGGCGCCCCACGCGGCCGACTGGGACGAGCGGGCCCACTTTCCGATCGACGTGATCCAACGCGCCGGGGAGATGGGGTTCTGCGGCCTCTACACCCCGGAGGAAGCCGGCGGCCTGGGCCTGTCGCGCCTGGACTCCGCCATCATCTTCGAGGAGTTGGCGGGCGGCTGCACCTCCACGGCTGCCTACCTGACGATCCACAACATGGCCTCGTGGATGGTCGCCACCTGGGGCAGCGCGGCGCTGCGCGCGGCGTGGTGCGAACCGCTCACCCAGGGCCAGCGCTTGGCGTCCTACGCCCTCACCGAGGCGGGTTCCGGCTCGGACGCGGCCAGCCTGCGCACGCGCGCCGTGCGCGACGGCGACGCCTACGTCCTCACCGGCGACAAGATGTTCACCTCGGGCGCCGGGGACACCGACCTCCTCGTCGTCATGGCGCGCACCGGCGGCGAGGGCGCTGGCGGCGTCACCGCCTTCGCGGTGCCGGGCGATGCGGCGGGCATCACCTACGGCCGCAAGGAGGTGAAGATGGGCTGGAACAGCCAGCCCACCCGCTCGATCCGCTTCGAGGGCGTGCGCGTGCCCGCCGAGAACCGCCTGGGCGACGAGGGCGAGGGCTTCAAGCTGGCGATGAAGGGCCTGGACGGCGGGCGCATCAACATCGCCACCTGCTCCATCGGGACGGCCCAGGCGGCGCTGACAGCGGCGCAGCGCTACGCCCGCGAGCGCGCGCAGTTCGGCCGCGCCATCGCCGACTTCCAGGCCATCCAGTTCAAGCTGGCCGACATGGTCACCGAGCTGGTGGCGGCGCGGCAGATGGTGCGCCTCGCGGCGGCCAAGCTGGACCGGCGCGATCCCGACCGCACCGCCTACTGTGCCATGGCCAAGCGCTTCGCCACGGACGTGGGTTTCCGCGTGTGCAACGAGGCGCTTCAGGTCCACGGCGGCTACGGCTACCTGCGCGACTACCCGCTGGAGCGCCACGTCCGGGATGTGCGCGTGCACCAGATCCTGGAGGGCACGAACGAGATCATGCGCCTGATCGTGGGGCGCAGCGTGCTGGAAGACGACGCGACGGACCGCCTGCGCTGACGCGCACGCGCGGCGAATGCCGTCGCAGCCTTGCGATCGCCGCCGGCACTTGCTTTATCCGATGGGGTAAGCCGTTTACCCGAAGGAAAGCGGCATGTATGACCTGCCGCGCGCGTCAAGACGACGACCGGCAGCGAACGAAAGTGAGCGACGCACGCAATGGCCGACAGCGCCCCGACCCCCGACGGCGAGCCGGACAGCTCCAAGAAACGCAGCTTCACGATCGGCGAGCTGGCGCGGGAGTTCGACGTCACCCCGCGCACGATCCGGCTGTACGAGAAGCAGGGCTTGCTCGCGCCCGAACGCGACGGTCAGCGCCGCATCTATTCCCGGCGCGACCGCGTGCGCCTCAAGCTCACGCTGCGGGGCCGGCGCATCGGCATGACGCTGGCGGAAATCCGGGAGGTCTTCGACCTCTACGACAGCTCCGCCAACGGCGAGGAGCGCCAACTGCAACGCTACCTCGACATCCTGGAGGAAAAGCGCGACGCCCTGCTCCGCCAGCGCGCGGACATCGACGCCGCGCTGGCGGAACTGGAGGAGTCGGCGAGCGCCTGCCGCGAGGTGCTGTCCGCCCGCAAGGGCGAAAAGCAGGCGAACTCCGCCCGCAACACGACGCTCCGCCCCTCGGTCAA
Organism: Limimonas halophila; assembly: GCF_900100655.1. Taxonomy (NCBI): domain Bacteria; kingdom Pseudomonadati; phylum Pseudomonadota; class Alphaproteobacteria; order Rhodospirillales; family Rhodovibrionaceae; genus Limimonas; species Limimonas halophila. The sequence continues at coordinate 20,492 of NZ_FNCE01000004.1, read as the reverse complement.
CCCACGTTGACGTTTACGTAAAGGCGACGTACGCTCGACAATGTCGGTTTCTGCCACCCCGTCGAGCGTCCGCCATGACCCACATTCCCCAGCTCAACTTCGGCCTCGGCGAGGACATCGACATGCTGCGCGACAGCGTCGTGTCCTTCGCCCGCAACGAAATCGCGCCCATCGCCGACGAGGTGGACCGCAGCAACAGCTTCCCGCGCTGGCTGTGGCCGAAGCTCGGCGAAATGGGGCTGCTCGGCATCACGGTCGAGGAAGCCTACGGCGGCGCGGGCATGGGATACTTGGCCAAGACCGTGGCGATGGAGGAGATCTCGCGCGCCTCGGGCGCGATCGGGCTGTCCTACGGCGCGCACGCCAACCTCTGCGTCAACCAGATCCGCCTCAACGGCACGGAAGACCAGAAGCAGCGCTACCTTCCCAAGCTGTGCACGGGCGAGCACGTGGGCGCGCTGGCGATGTCCGAGCCGGGCGCCGGCTCCGACGTGGTGAGCATGCGCCTGCGCGCGGAGAAGCGCGGCGACACCTACGTCCTCAACGGCACCAAGATGTGGATCACCAACGGCCCGCTCGCGGACACCCTGGTGGTCTACGCCAAGACCGACCCGGACGCCGGCGCCAAGGGCATCACCGCCTTCATCATCGAAAAGGACATGCCCGGCTTCGAGCCCGCACAGAAGCTGGACAAGCTGGGCATGCGCGGCTCCGACACCGGCGAACTGGTGTTCCGCGACTGCGAGGTGCCGGCGGAGAACGTGCTGGGCGCGGAGAACAAGGGCGTGCGCGTGCTCATGTCCGGGCTGGACTACGAGCGCGCCGTCCTCGCCGCCGGGCCGGTGGGCATCATGCAGGCGGTGCTGGACGTGGTGACGCCCTACGTCCACGAGCGCGAGCAGTTCGGCCAGCCCATCGGGGAGTTCCAGCTCGTCCAGGGCAAGCTGGCCGACATCTATTCCACGCTCAACGCCTGCCGCGCCTACGTCTACGCCGTCGCCGCCGCCTGTGACCGCGGCGAGACCACGCGCAAGGACGCCGCCGGCGCCATCCTCTACGCCGCCGAGAAGGCCACGCAGGTCGCGCTCGACGGCATCCAGCTGCTCGGCGGCAACGGCTACATCAACGAATACCCGACGGGCCGGCTGTTGCGCGACGCCAAGCTCTACGAGATCGGCGCGGGCACCAGCGAGATCCGGCGCATGCTCATCGGCCGCGAGCTGTTCAACGAAACGGCCTGACCGCCCCATCCCGACACCCTACGGCGAGGGAGCTTCTGCCATGTCCGCCGATCCCATCGTCATCGTCGGCTACGCCCGCACCGCCCTGGGCGGCCTCATGGGCGAGCTTGCCGCCAAGCGCGCCCCGGACCTCGGCGCCGCCGCCATCAGCGCCGCCATGGAGCGCGGCGGGCTGTCGGCCGCCGATCCCGACGAGGTCTTCATGGGCAACGTCCTGCCCGCCGGCATCGGCCAGAACCCGGCGCGCCAGGCCGCGCTCGCCGCCGGGCTGCCGCAAAGCGTGCCGTGCACGACCGTCAGCAAGGTCTGCGGGTCGGGCATGAAGGCGAACATGCTGGCCGCCGACCTGCTCGCCGTGGGCACGGGCGACGTCTTCGTCGCCGGCGGCATGGAGAGCATGTCCAACGCGCCCTACCTGCTGAACAAGGCGCGCGGCGGCTACCGCCTGGGCCACGGCGAGATCAAGGATCACATGTTCGTCGACGGCCTGGAGGACGCCTACGAGCCCGGCCGGCTCATGGGCGTCTACGGCGACGAGACGGCGCGCGTCTACGGCATCTCGCGCGAGGCCCAGGACGACTTCGCCATCCGCTCGCTGGACCGCGCGCAGACGGCGAACGAGGACGGCACCTTCGCCCGCGAGATCACGCCCGTCACGATCCATTCGAAGAAGGGCCAGACCACGGTGGACCGGGACGAGCAGCCGCGCTCGGCCAAGCCCGACCGCATCCCCCACCTCAAGCCCGCGTTCTCGCCCGACGGCACGATCACCCCCGCCAACGCCAGCTCCATCTCCGACGGCGCGGCGGCGCTCGCGCTCATGCGCCGCTCCACGGCCGAGCGGCGCGGGCTGACGCCGCTGGCGACGATCCGCGGCCATGCCGGCCACGCCCAGGAGCCGGCGTGGTTCACCACAGCGCCCGTCGGCGCGATCAAGAAGCTGCATGAGCAGGTCGGCTGGACCGCGGGCGAGGTCGACCTCTACGAGATCAACGAGGCCTTCGCCGTGGTCACGCTCGCGGCCATGCAGCAGCTCGGCCTCTCGCACGAGCAGGTGAACGTCCACGGCGGCGCCTGCGCCCTGGGGCATCCGCTGGGCGCGTCGGGCGCGCGCATCATCGTGACGCTGCTCGGCGCCATGGAAGCGCACGACGTCAAGCGCGGCATCGCCTCGCTGTGCATCGGCGGCGGCGAGGCCACCGCGATCGCCCTCGAACGCGCCTGAGCCCCGCCATGCCCGTCATCCGCAGCGCCGTCGACACCACCAGCGAGTCCTTCCGCGAGAACGCCGACGCCATGGGCGCGCTCGTCAGCGACCTGCGCGCCCACGTCCAGCGCGTGAAGCAGGGCGGCGGTGAACGCGCCCGCCAGCGCCACGTCGCCCGCGACAAGCTGCTGCCGCGCGACCGCCTGCGCGTCCTGCTGGACACGGCGGCACCCTTCCTGGAGTTCTCGCAGCTCGCCGCGCACAACGTCTACGCGGACGACGTGCCGGGCGCCGGCATCATCACCGGCATCGGCCGCATCGCCGGGCAGGAGTGCGTCGTCGTCGCCAACGACGCCACGGTGAAGGGCGGCACCTACTACCCGCTCACGGTGAAGAAGCACCTGCGCGCGCAGGAGATCGCGCGCCAGAACCACCTGCCCTGCGTTTATCTGGTGGACTCCGGCGGCGCCAACCTGCCCCAGCAGGACGAGGTCTTCCCCGACCGCGACGACTTCGGCCGCATCTTCTTCAACCAGGCCACGATGTCGGCCGAGGGCATCCCGCAGATCGCGGTGGTGATGGGCTCGTGCACGGCCGGGGGCGCCTACGTGCCCGCGATGGCCGACGAGAGCATCATCGTGAAGGAGCAGGGCACCATCTTCCTGGGCGGCCCGCCGCTGGTGAAGGCGGCGACCGGCGAGGTCGTCTCCGCCGAGGAGCTGGGCGGTGCCGACGTGCACGCGCGCACCTCCGGCGTCACCGACCACTACGCCCTCAACGACGCGCACGCCCTGGGCACGGCGCGGCGCATCGTGGGCGACCTGAACCGGCGCAAGCAGCACGACCTGGCGGTGCAGCCGCCCAAGCCGCCGCGCCACGACCCGCAGGAGCTGCACGGCGTGGTCCCCACCGACCTCGCGCACGCCTTTGAGGTGCGCGAGGTCATCGCCCGCATCGTCGACGACAGCGAGCTGGACGAGTTCAAGGCGCTCTACGGCACCTCGCTGGTGACCGGCTTCGCGCGCCTGCACGGCTATCCGGTCGGCATCGTCGCCAACAACGGCGTGCTCTTCTCGCAGTCGGCGTTAAAGGGTGCGCACTTCGTCGAGCTCTGCTGCCAGCGCGGCATCCCGCTGATCTTCCTGCAAAACATCACCGGCTTCATGGTCGGGCGCAGCTACGAGGCCGGCGGCATCGCCAAGGACGGCGCCAAGCTGGTCACGGCCGTCGCCAACGCCAGCGTGCCCAAGCTGACCGTCATTATCGGCGGCAGCTTCGGCGCCGGGAACTACGGCATGTGCGGGCGCGCCTACGACCCGCGCTTCCTGTGGATGTGGCCGAACGCGCGCATCTCCGTCATGGGCGGGCAGCAGGCGGCCAACGTGCTCGCCGAGGTGCGGCGCGAGAGCCTGGAGCGGCGCGGCGAGTCCTGGTCGCCCGAGGACGAGGAAGCTTTCAAGGCGCCCATCCGCGAGCAGTACGAGCGCCAGGGCCACCCCTACTACGCCTCCGCGCGGCTGTGGGACGACGGCATCATCGACCCCGCGGACACGCGCACCGTGCTGGCGCTCGGGCTCTCGGCGGCGCTCAACGCCCCGGCGCAGCCGACGAAACACGGCGTCTTCCGGATGTGAGGCGCGCCACCCAATGACACCGAACAGCCCATTCACACCGCACTCTGGACATCCCCATACCCCTCTCGGATCGGGCTTCCGCCCGATCCCGTCTCCCCCTTCCCCTTCAAAGGGGAAGGGGGAGATCGCAGAGGGGGTTGGGGTCCGCGACCTCGTCGGATCGACGGCATGAGGCGCCGATGACGCAAGACATCCTCTCCGTCGCGCACGACAACGGCGTCGCCTGGGTCACGATCGACCGGCCCGAGGTGCGCAACGCCTTCGACGACCACCTGATCGCGGAGCTGACGGCCACGCTGCGCGAACTGGACGGGCGCGCGGACGTGCGCGCCGTCGTGCTGGCGGGCGCGGGCAAGCACTTCTCGGCGGGCGCGGACCTCACCTGGATGCAGCGCATGGCGTCCTTCGGGTGGGACGACAACTTCGCCGACAGCCAGGCACTGGGCGAGCTGATGCACACGCTCAACACCCTGGCGCAGCCCACGCTGGCGCGCGTGCAGGGCGCGGCCGTCGGCGGCGGCCTGGGGCTGGTGGCGTGCTGCGACATCGCCGTGGCCTCGGACCGGGCGGTGTTCGCGCTCACCGAGGTCAAGCTCGGGCTCATCCCGGCCGTGATCGCGCCCTACGTCGTCACCGCCATCGGGGAGCGCGCGGCGCGGCGCTACGCCGTGACGGGCGAGCGCTTCGACGCCCACCGCGCCCACGACCTGGGCCTAGTGCAGGAGGTCGTGCCCGAGGCGGAGCTGGACACCTACCTCGCCACGATTCTGGACACGCTGCGCGAAAACGGCCCGCAGGCCATGCGCGGGGCGAAGCGGCTGATGCGCGATGTGGCGCGCGTGCCCATCGACGCCGAGCTGCGCCGCGAGACGGCGCGCCGCATCGCCGACCAGCGCGCCAGCGCCGAGGGTCAGGAGGGCGTCGCGGCCTTCCTCAACAAGCGCACGCCGAGCTGGCGCGATCATTAACGGCAGGTGCCCGCCATGTTCGACACCGTCCTGATCGCCAACCGCGGCGAGATCGCCTGCCGCATCGCCCGCACCTGCCACCGGCTGGGCGTGCGCAGCGTCGCCGTCTACTCCGAGGCGGACGCCGGGGCCGCCCACGTCGCCGCGTGCGACGAGGCCTGGCCCATCGGCCCGGCGGCGGCGCGCGAGAGCTACCTGAATGCCGAGCGCATCCTGGACGTCGCCCGGTGCAGCGGCGCACAGGCCATCCACCCCGGCTACGGCTTCCTCTCGGAGAACGCGGCGTTCGCCCGCGCCTGCGCGGCGGCGGGGATCGCCTTCATCGGCCCGCCGGCCGAGGCCATCGAAGCCATGGGCTCGAAGAGCGCGGCCCGGCACCTCATGGCGGAGGCGGGCGTGCCGCTCGTGCCGGGTTACGACGGCGACGCGCAGGACGACGCAACACTGAAGAAAGCCGCGGATGACATCGGCTACCCGGTGCTCATCAAGCCCACGGCGGGCGGCGGCGGCAAGGGCATGCGCCGTGTGGACCGCGCGGCGGACTTCGCGGACGCCCTGGCGGCGGCCAAGCGCGAGGCGGCGGCCAGCTTCGGCGACGACACCGTGCTGCTGGAGCGCTACGTCACCTCCCCCCGCCACATCGAGATCCAGGTGTTCGCCGACACCCACGGCGACGCCGTGCACCTCTTCGAGCGCGACTGCTCCATCCAGCGCCGCCACCAGAAGCTGATCGAGGAGGCCCCCGCCCCCGGCATGACGGCCGAGCGGCGGGCGGAGATGGGCGCGGCGGCCGTGCGCGCGGCCCAGGCCATCGGCTACGTCGGCGCCGGAACGGTGGAGTTCATCGCCGACGCGGGCGGCGAGTTCTTCTTCATGGAGATGAACACGCGCCTCCAGGTCGAGCACCCGGTCACGGAGATGGTGACGGGCACGGACCTCGTGGCGTGGCAGCTTCAGGTCGCCGCCGGGCAGCCGCTGCCGCACGCCCAGCCCGATCTCGCCGTGCACGGCCACGCCATCGAGGCGCGCGTCTACGCCGAGGATCCGGCCGCGGGCTTCCTGCCCTCGATCGGCACGATCACGCACATGGCCACCCCGGCGGAGACGCCGCACGTGCGCCTGGATTCCGGCGTGCGCCAGGGGGACGCGATCACGGTCCACTACGACCCCATGATCGCCAAGCTGATCGTCTGGGACCACAGCCGCGACGCGGCCCTGCGCCGCCTGCGCCGGGCGCTGGGGGAGTTCCGCGTCGTGGGCCCGACGACCAACCTGCGCTTCCTGCAAGCCGTGGCGGCGCATCCCGCCTTCGCCAACGGCGAGGTCACGACCCACTTCATCGACGAGCACCGCGACGCCCTGCTGCCCGAGGCGGCCCCGGCGTCCGACCGCGTGCTGGCCGTGGCGAGCCTGGCGGTGTTCCGGCGCATCGAAGCGGACGCGGCCGATCGCGCGGCGCGGTCGGGCGATCCCTTCTCGCCCTGGCACGCCGTCGACGGCTTCATGCTCAACGACGACGGCCACCACGAGCTGACCTTCCGCGACGGCGAGCGCGACGTCAGCGTGACGGCCTGGCTGCGGCGCGACGGCTACGTGCTGGAGCTGCCGGGCGGGCCGGTGCTCGCGTCGGCGGATGCGGGGGAGAACGGCGAGCTGCGCGTGGCGCTGGACGGCGTGCGCCTCTCCGCCACGGTGGTCGAAGAGGGCGAGCGGCTGACGGTGCTCACGGAAGAGGTGAACCACACCCTCGTGCTGCACGACCCGCTGACCGCCGGCATGGCGGACGCGATCAAGGAAGGATCGCTCACCGCGCCCATGCCGGGGACGGTGACGCAGGTGCACGTGCGCCCCGGCGAGGCGGTGCACGAGGGCCAGGCGCTGATGATCCTGGAAGCCATGAAGATGGAGCACACGATCACGGCGACGAAGGACGGCGTCGTGGACGCGGTCCACTACGCGGCCGGCGACACCGTGGGCGAAGGCGCGGAACTCCTCGCCCTGCGCGACGCCGAGGACACCGAGCGGGCGGCGGAATGACCTTTCCCGAGCGCGTCACCCTGGTCGAGGTCGGCCCGCGCGACGGGCTGCAGAACGAGCCGCAGCCGGTTTCGGCCGACACCCGCATCGCGCTGGTGGACCGCCTCGCCGCCGCCGGCCTGCCCGTGGTGGAGGCGGGGGCCTTCGTCTCCCCGCGCTGGGTGCCGCAGATGGCGGACAGCGACGCCGTGCTGACGGGGATCACGCCCCGGCCGGGCGTGCGCTATCCCGTGCTCGTGCCCAACACCAAGGGGCTGGACAAGGCGCTGGCGAGCGGCGCGCGCGAGATCGCGGTGTTCGCGGCGGCCTCGGAGACTTTTTCCAAGAAGAACATCAACGCCAGCATCGCCGAGAGCCTGGAGCGCTTCGCGCCCGTCATGGAGCAGGCGCGCGCCAACGGCGTGGCCGTGCGGGGCTATGTGTCGTGCGTGCTCGGCTGCCCCTACGAGGGCGCGATCGCGCCCGAGCAGGTGGCCTGGGTGGCCGAGCGGCTGATGGAGTTGGGCTGCTACGAGGTCTCGCTGGGCGACACGATCGGCGTGGGCACGCCGCTCAAGGCGCGGCGGCTGGTGGAGACGGTGGGCGCGCGCGTGCCCGTGGAGAAGCTGGCGGCGCACTTCCACGACACCTACGGCCAAGCGCTCGCCAACCTCGTGACCGTGCTGGACCAGGGCATCGCCACGGTGGACACGGCCGTGGCCGGGCTCGGCGGCTGCCCCTACGCCCCCGGCGCCGCCGGCAACGTCGCGACCGAGGACGTGCTCTACATGCTGGACGGCATGGGCATCGCAACCGGCGCCGACCTCCACGCCGTCGCCGCCATCGGCCGCTGGATCAGCGAACAGTTGGACCGGCCCATCGCGTCGCAGGCTGGGAAGGCGTTGGTTGCGCGCGCGTGTACCGCTTAGCACGCTGAGAATCCTGTTATACCGCTAGCATGATACTATTCGTCCACGCCGGACCCAGTTACCAGACGATACGAAGCACGATTTATCCGAGTAAGACGATATATAGCTTGTTTTATTTTTTATATATCGTGTTTTTCATTTAACTTATATTTTTGATCTATAATATAATTGACAATTACCGAGATCTACATATATTCCATTATCATACCAGATTTAATTTAAATATATTCGAATATTTGCGGCAAATTTAACATATCCGTCAAATCGACCTTTTTTCAACGGATGATGGGAACATATGTATGAGCACCTCAACACTTGCCTAACCGACGCAGACAGATATCAGGGATTAGCCGGACCATAAACTTTCGACCCTATCACCTCCCAGGATGCCCCCTTATCAGCGACATACCGGTTGCATTAATGGTCTCTGGTATGCCATTCTCATCAATCATAATTGCACAATCTGGGCAATACTCACCGAGAACGTGTAACACTGCAAAAAAGGCAAGGTTAAGGGAAAGACATGATAGAAGATATTCTCCGAGCATACATCAATTTTTTGCGAAAAAACAAAGGAATATTTCGCTTCGTTACAATAGTAGTACTAATAGCATATTCGGCAGCTATTTTGTTTGCGACAGGCCTTATATCTGCGAATCTCACCTTATTCGTCGTATCTGGCGCAATAGTTTTCGTTGTTATTGTAGTATTTCTTGGAGTCCCCTCAACCGGACAGTATGAGGAAACTACAGGGATAGACGACTTCGCCAATCTGTTCCGAGAACCATTACATGAAACTACGCGGAAAAATCGTCGAAATCTTCTAATCTCATCAACTATCGGGTTGGTCATGTCTGTCGGCAAGATTGCTCCAACTGAAATAAAAGCGCTAGGGATAACCCTTGATGCCGTCGAACAAAATAATCTTTATCTCCTCGTTGCAGGCATTGTATCTTATTTTATTATATCATTCTCCGTCTATATACGATCGGACTTAATATCCGCTTTCTTGAGTGCTGAATCGAAAAGGAATGATTTAAAGTACACGCTAGTTGGACGAATTCTTTTTGACGCAGTTCTTCCACTGATTGTTGGAATAGCTTCCCTGGGATTCCTCACAACACAATTCCAACAAATTTGTTAATTTATATTTAGTAGAGTCATACGCAGGACACCGCGTCCCGGACTTCTGCAATTAAAGCATTTCTGAATATATTATTCACTTAATAAGCTAAAATTTACCTATTGTATTGTTACGGAATAAATAATTGAAAACGCGATACATTTAGGCACGGCTAAAAACCAGGAGAAGGCGGATCCATACGCGGTTTGTTGGCGCAACATGTGTACGTTCAAGTCAAGTTTTATGTTTGTTGCTCAATACACGTGATAGCAGGTTACAAATCCTCTCCCCGCAACATCTTGTAGATGCCGGAATAGTCCTTGTGGCCGTGGCCCTGGTTGCAGAAGACGCCGTAGAGGGCGGCGGCTTCGGCGCCGAGGGGGCTGGCGACGTTGGCGTTCGCCGCGGCGTCCTGGGCCAGGCGCAGGTCCTTGAGCATCATCCCGGCGGCGAAGCCCGGCGTGTAGTCGCGGTTGGCGGCAGCCGTCTCCACCACGCCCGGCACGGGATTGTGGTTCAGCATCGCCCAGCACGAGCCCGAGGCCTGGGAGATGATCTGGTACAGCGTCTCCGGGTCGATGCCCTGCTTCTCGCCCAGCGTGAAGGCTTCCGAGGTGGCGAGCATGCAGATGCCCAGCATCATGTTGTTGCAGGCCTTGGCGATCTGGCCGTTGCCCGCCTGCCCCGCGTGGATCGCGGCCTTGCCCATGACGTCGAAGAGCGGCTTGGCGCGCGCGAAGGCGTCCGCGTCGCCGCCCACCATGAAGGTGAGCTTGCCGGCCTTGGAGCCCTCCACCCCGCCGGAGACGGGCGCGTCCAGCACCGCCTGCCGCCCGCGCACGGCCGCCGCGACGGCGCGCGCGCTGTCCACGTCGATCGTGGAGCACTCCAGCATGAGCGCGTCCTCGGGCGCCGAGGCGATGACGCCGCCCGCGCCCTCGTAGACCGAGCGCACGGCCGCGCCGTCGGGGAGCATGGAGACGACGATGGCCGCCGAGGCCGCCGCGTCCGCGACGCTGTCGACGATCGTAACGCCCTGCTCGCGCGCGGCCGCGCAGTTTTCCGCCGAGAGGTCGGTCCCGTGCACGCTGTAGCCGGCGGCGACGAGGTTCGCCGCCATCGGGCCGCCCATGTTGCCCAGGCCGATAAAGCCCACGCTGGTCATGCTTCGCCTCCCCGTTCGTGTGCGCGGACGCCGCGCTTGACGTCCACGTCAGCTTCTTGGGGTATGGTGCGGCGCGCGCGGCGCGTTCGCAAGGATCACGGTTGCATCGGGACCATCACCCCCACCCGATCGCCTGCCAGCGATCGACCTCCCCCTCTTCCGCCGAACCTACGGGAGTCACACATCTTTGTTGCGAGGCAGGAAGATGCGCCACAGCTACCGCTCGTCGTCACCCGGCTTGACCGGGTGACCTCACCCAGTTCGACCTCCCCGCAAGCGCCGGGAATGCCGAGCTGGGTGAGACCACCCGCTTGAAGCGGGTGGTGACGGGGTTTGGGAAAGTCGCGATTGCACGAGAACCAATCGCGATCCGTGAATCCCGTAGCCCCGCCCAAGGGGAGGCCGCCGGGTAGAGGCTGCTTCACGCCGCGAACGACAGGTCCGGCACGTCCAGCGGGTCGAAGCAGCGGGCGACCTCGGCGTCCGTGACGTCCTCCAGCCGCGCGGGGTTCCAGGCGGGCGAATTGTCCTTGTCCACGAGCACGGCGCGCACGCCCTCGAAGAAGTCGGCACGCGCCGTCATCGCCTGGCTGAGGCGGTATTCCGTGACCATGCAGGCGTCGAAGTCCCTGTCCGCCGCAGCGCGGATGGCGGCGAAGGTCACCTTCATTGAGCTGGGCGAGCGCTGGCGCAGCGTGGCCGCGGTCTGCTGCGCCCACTCGCTGCCCTCGGCGTCCAGCGCGGCCAGGATGCCTTCCACGCTCTCGGCGGCGAAGCAGCGGTCGATGGCCTCGCGGTGCTCGGCCAGCGGCGCCGGACCCGGATCGCCCGCGAAGTCGGCGAGCACGTCGGCCACGGCCGCGTGCGCGTCGTCCTCGAACGCGGCCGACGGCAGGGCTTCCTCCAGCTCCGCCATGCGGTCGCTGGGGACGTAGTGCGTCGCCAACCCGGTGTAGACGGCATCCGCCGCCGTCAGACGCGCGCCCGTGAGCGCGAGGTACATCCCGAGTTGCCCCGGCAGGCGCGAGAGCACCCAGGTCGCGCCCACGTCGGGAAAGAAGCCGATGGCGGTCTCCGGCATGGCGACCATCGTGCGGTCGCCGGCGATCCGGTGGCTGCCGTGCACGGAAATCCCGACGCCGCCGCCCATCGTGATGCCGTCGATCAGCGCCACGTAGGGCTTGGCGCAGGCGTGGATGCGGCGGTTGAGCGTGTACTCCTCGGCGAAGAAGCGCCGGCGCAGGTCCGTGTCCCTCGGCCCCGCGTCGTAGACCGCGCGCACATCGCCGCCGGCGCAGAAGGCCTTTTCGCCCTGGCCGCGGATCACCACCGCGCTCACGCTGTCGTCGGCCGACCACGCGGCGAGCTTGGGGTCCATGTGGCGGATCATGTCCAGCGACAGCGAGTTCAGCGCCTTGGGGCGCGTCAGCTCGATCTCGGCCAGCGCGCCGCGGCGCTCGAACGCGATTTCGTCCGTGCCGCCCTGCTCCGTCACCGCGGCCGGGGTGTGCTCGTTCACGGCCCTGCCCTCCCCTTCGGATCTTCGACCGGCGGCAAGCATGCGGCGCCCGGCCGCGATGTTCAACACGCCCCGCGCCGCACCGCAACATGCGAAACGATCTTGCGCTTGACGCGCACGTAAGGTCGTGCGCGTGCGATCCGCCCCAAGCGCGCGCAAACCGTCTTGCTTTTTGCCGCCACGCTCGGGCGGACCGATTGTCGCACCCGAGCGCGCGGGCGTATCCTCCGGGTGTGCGCGCCGGGTGGTTGCCGTTTACGTCAAGCCCCGGCGCGGCCCATGCGAGGAGGGCGCGTCATGGCTCTCGCCGAAGTCTCCCTGAAGGACAAGTACCGCCAGGAGCGCGGCACGATCTACATCTCGGGCATCCAGGCGCTGGTGCGCCTGCCCATGATGCAGCGCCAGCGCGACAAGGCGGCGGGGCTGGACACCGCCGGCTACATCTCCGGCTACCGCGGCAGCCCGCTGGACGGCCTGGACAAGCAGATCTGGGGCGCCAAGCCCTTCCTCGACAAAAGCGACATCCACTTCCACCCGGGCATCAACGAGGACCTGGCCGCCACCGCCGTCTGGGGCACGCAGCAGGGCGACATCTTCAAGGACTTCGACAAGGACGGTGTCTTCGCCATGTGGTACGGGAAGGGCCCGGGCGTGGACCGCTCGGGCGACGTCTTCCGCCACGGCAACATGGCCGGCACGGCCAAGAACGGCGGCGTCCTGCTGCTCGCCGGCGACGACCACACGGCGTCCTCCTCCACCACGGCGCATCAGTGCGAACACGCCTTCATGGACGCCATGATCCCGGTGCTAAACCCGGCGGGCGTGCAGGAGTTCCTCGATCTCGGGCTCTATGGCTGGGCGCTCAGCCGCTATTCGGGCTGCTGGGTGGGCTTCAAGACCACGGCGGAAACCGCCCAGACCGCCGCCGCCGTCTCCATCGACCCCGAGCGCATCCAGATCGCCGAGCCCACGGACTTCGAGATGCCGCCGGGCGGGCTCAACATCCGCTGGCCCGACCCGCCCCTGCAGCAGGAAGAGCGCCTGCATCGGTACAAGCTCTACGCCGCGCTGGCCTTCGCGCGCGCCAACAAGCTCGACAAGCGCGTCATCGACAACCCGCACAAGCGCAAGCTCGGCATCATCACCGCCGGCAAGGGCTATCTGGACCTGCGCCAGGCCCTCGACGACCTGGGCATCGACGAGGACCTGGCCGCCGAGATCGGGCTGTCGGTCTACAAGGTCGCCATGTCGTGGCCGTTGGAGCGCGAGGGCATCCGCGCCTTCGCCGAGGGGCTGGACGAGCTCGTCATCGTCGAGGAAAAGCGCGCCTTCATCGAAAACCAAGTGCGCGAACAGCTCTACAACTGGCGCGAGGACGTGCGCCCGCGCGTGGTGGGCAAGTTCGACGAGCACGGGCAATGGCTGCTGCCGTCCTTCGGCGAGCTGACGCCGGCCAAGATCGCCCGCGCCCTCGCCCCGCGCATCGAGCGCTTTTACGACAGCCCGCGCATCCGCGAGCGGCTGGCCTTCCTCGATGAAAAGGAAAAAGCGCTCACGAGCGAGCCGTCGCCGCTGACGCGCCTGCCCTATTACTGCTCCGGCTGCCCGCACAACACCTCCACGGTCGTGCCCGACGGCAGCCGCGCCATGGCCGGCATCGGCTGCCACTACATGGTGCAGTGGATGGACCGCAACACGGCCACCTTCACGCAGATGGGCGGCGAGGGCGTGCCGTGGATCGGCCAGGCGCCGTTCTCGACAACCGAGCACGTCTTCGTGAACCTGGGCGACGGTACCTACTACCACTCGGGCATCCTGGCGATCCGCGCCTGCATCGCGCAGCAGGTGAACATCACCTTCAAGATCCTGTTCAACGACGCCGTCGCCATGACCGGCGGGCAGCAGGTGGACGGGCCGCTCGACCCCATGATGATCTCGCGCCAGCTCGCCGCCGAGGGCGTGCGCGTGATGCGCGTCGTGACGGACGAGCCGGAGAAGTACCCGCTCAACGCCGGCTTCGCGGACGGCGTCAGCGTTCACCACCGCGACGAGCTGGACACGATCCAGCGCGAGCTGCGCGAAACGCCGGGCGTGACGGCGCTGATCTACGACCAGACTTGCGCCGCGGAGAAGCGCCGCCGGCGCAAGCGCGGCACCTACCCCGACCCGGCCAAGCGCGTCTTCATCAACGATCTGGTGTGCGAGGGCTGCGGCGACTGCTCCGCCAAGTCCAACTGCGTCTCGGTGGTGCCCTACGAGACGGAATACGGCACCAAGCGCGCCATCGACCAGTCCAGCTGCAACAAGGACTTCTCCTGCCTCAAGGGCTTCTGCCCCTCCTTCGTCACCGTCGAGGGCGGGCAGCTCCGCCAGGGGCCGCAGGGGTCCGCCGAAGCGCTCGCGCACGACTGGGGCGAACTGCCCGAGCCGAATGTGCCCGAGCTGGCGAGCGACACCCACAACATCGTCGTCACCGGCGTGGGCGGCACGGGCGTCGTCACCGTCGGGCAGATCCTGGGCATGGCCGCCCACATCGAGGGCAAGGGCTGCACCGTCTTCGACATGACGGGCCTGGCGCAGAAAGGCGGCGCGGTGACCAGCCACGTGCGCCTGGGCAGGACGCGCGGCCACATCCACTCCAGCAAGATCTCCGCCGGCACGGCGGACCTGCTGCTGGGGGCCGATCTCGTGGTCGCGGCGGGCTTCGACGCGCTGGCCAAGACGATGGCCGGGCGCACGCACGCCGTCATCAACACCCACGAGACGATCACGGGCGACTTCACGCAGAACCCGGACTACACCTTCCCCGGCGAGGAGCTGCGCGAGCGCATCCGCGAAGCCGTGGGCCGCGAGCGCGCGGAGATGGTGGAGGCCACGGAGCTGGCGACCGGGCTGCTGGGCGATTCCATCGCCGCCAACCTCTTCATGGTGGGCTACGCGTGGCAGCGCGGGCTCATCCCGCTGTCCGAGGCCGCGCTGATGCAGGCGGTGGAGACGAACGGCGCCGCCGTGGATTTCAACAAGCAGGCCTTCCTGTGGGGCCGTCGCGCCGCGCACGACCTCGCATCCGTGCAGAAGGCGGCCGAGCCCGCCGCCGGTGAGGAAGCCGTGGGCTCCGAGCACCTCTCGGAGACCCTGGACGAGGCCATCGAGCGCCGCGTCACCTTCCTGACCGACTACCAGAACGCCGCCTACGGCGAACGCTACCGCGCGCTGGTACAAAAGGCGCGCGACGCCGAGCGGCAGGCCGCGCCGGAGCGCGAGGAGCTGAGCTGGGCGGTGGCGAAGAGCTACTTCAAGCTGCTCGCCATCAAAGACGAATACGAGGTGGCCCGGCTCTTCACCACGGGCGAGTTCGAGGCCAAGCTGAAGCGCCAGTTCGAGGGCGACTACAAGCTGAAGTTCCACCTCGCCCCGCCGATCATGAACCCCGCGGACCCGAACACCGGGGAGCCGCGGAAGAAGACCTTCGGGCCGTGGATGTTCCCGGTCTTCAAGGTCCTCGCGCGGTTGCGCGTGCTGCGCGGGACCAAGCTCGATCCCTTCGCCTACCTCGCGGAGCGCAAGCGCGAGCGCGAGCTGATCGCGGAATTCGAGGCGCTGATGGATGAGGTGCTGGCGGGGCTGACCCGCGACACCCACGCCACGGCGGTCGCGCTGGCGGAGTTGCCGCAGCAGGTGCGCGGCTACGGCCACATCAAGATGGCCAACCTGGAGCGCGCCAAGGCGGAAGAAGCCCGCCTCTTGGACCAGTTCCGCTCCCCGGCCCCGATGCCGCAGGCGGCGGAATAATACCGCCGAGTTGATGAAGTCATAAGCCTCATCCCTCTCTGCCTTTCGCGCAGGTTTGCGCGAAAGCCATCTCCTCCCTCTCCTTCAGGAGAAGGGGGAGATTGTAGAGGGGGTTGAGGCCGACACGATGACCAAGTCATGTCATTGGCTCGATGGTATATTACCGTCGAGACGCCCCGGTGCACGCACGTGCCGGGGCATCCAACGCCGGTCAGCCGAGATACTTCGCCAGGATCTCGTCCAGCTTGCCGGAGTCCTTCACGGCCTCGAAGGCCTTGCGGAAGGCCTCGATCGCGGCCGGATCGGTGTCCGGGTTGAAGGCGTAGTAAAGCTCGCCGCTCTTGAGCACGTGCTTGACGTCGAAGCGATCCGCCATGCCCTCGTTCTTGAGCGCATACTTGGAGACGTTGACCTCGTAGGCCCAGTAGGTGGCACGGCCCGCCGCGAGCAGCTTGAGGATGGAGTCCAGGTTGCTGACGCGGTGCAGCGCGCTCTTGGGCACACCCTTTTGCATCAGCAATTGTTCGGCCACATCGTCGCGGATGGTGGCGGTGCGCGCGTCGTGAAGCTGCGCCAGATCGTCGATCGCCGGCTTGTCGGCCGGGCCAATGACGCCGATCTTGGTGGACGCGATGGGGCCCACCCAGGTGAACTTGTCCTCGCGGTTCTCGGTGCGCGTCGTCGCGAAGACGACCGTGTTGGCCTGATTGAGCGTCTTGTTGTAACCGCGCGACCAGGGCGCCATGGTCACGTCGGCGATCGTCTTGCCGGTATCGGCTTCCTCGAAAATCGCCCGCGTCAAGTCGATGGAAATGCCGGTCTTCTCACCGTCAATCTTCATGTTGTAGGGTGGATATTGCTCGGTGTAGAAGCTCAATTTGTCGATGGGCCCGGCCTGCGCCATCGGCGCCACCAGAACAGCCACGAGGGCGAGCGCGATCCGTCGCATGGTGTTTTCCCTTCCGCTGGGATTCCATAAAGGCGTTTGTCGTCCAGACATCCGACGGGACGCGTGGGCGCGCGCCGTGCGGCATCGCTGCTCGTGGCCGCCGCCGACACCGACCCGGTGCGCCACCGCATCCCCCTTTTTGATTAGCGTTCGCGATAAATTATCTCACGTCAACCATTAACGGGGAGCGACGCCGGGGGTCAAAAAAGGGGCCGCGCGGGTACACCGGGCGGCCCGAGCTTGGGGAGGGTCGACGTTCATGACAAAGCGGTTCCGGAAATCCCGAAGGCCGCTCCAACGTCGATGCCGGGATTTCACCGCTCATTGTGGTGCAGTGCAACATTCGACACGGCGCGGCCCGCGCAAGGCCCTTTTGACCGCCACGCAAAGGCGCCGCGCCGGCGGCCCGTTCAGGCCGCTTCCCGCTCCCACGGCGGCACGCCGGCGAAGTGCCCGACCAGAAAGTCGAGAAAAACGCGGATCTTGGGCGCCAGGTTGCGGCGGTCTGCGTAGATGGCGACGATGTTCGAGTTTTCCTGCACGTAGTGCGGCAGCAGGCGCACCAGCCGCCCCGCGCGCAGATCGTCCTGAACCAGATAGGTCGACAGCCGTGCGATCCCCACGCCCGCGAGCGCCGCGTGGTAGATGGCGTCCGCGCTGTTGGCCTCGAAGTTGCCGCTGACGCGCAGCGTCTCTCCGCCCCGATCGTCGAACACCCAGTCGTTCCAGGCCGTCACCGTGGTCAGACCCAGGCAGTTGTGGCGGGCCAGATCCTCGGGCGTTTGCGGCGCGCCGAAGCGCTCGACATAGGCCGGCGCGGCGCAGATCACGCGCCGGTTGGGAGCCAGCTTGCGGGCGATCACGGTGGGATCGGCGATCTGCTCGCTGAAGCGGATGGCGACGTCGACGTCCTCCGCCGCCAGGTCCACGGGGCGGTCCGTCAGTTCCAGATTGAGCCGCAGTTCGGGATACGCGTCCAGAAACGCCGGCAGCAGGGGCAGCAATTGCGCCTTGCCGAAGGCCACGGTGGAGACGATGCGCAGCGTCCCGCGCAGCGCGCCCATCGTCGCGAGCGATTCCTCGGCGTTGGCGACCTCCCGCGCCACCGCGCGGCAGCGTTCGTGAAACGCGCGCCCCTCCTCGGTCAGCGAAATGCCCTGCTGCGTGCGGTTGAGCAGGCGCACGCCGACGCGGTCCTCCAGGTGGCCGATCTGACGGCTCACGGCCGAGGGCGACTGCTCCAGCGCCCGCGCCGCCCGGGAGAAGCTCCCGGTGTCGACGACGCGGGCGAAGAGGATCATCTGGCTGGCGAGATCCATGGGGCCACCCCGTCCTTGTGCACCGCAGCAGAAGCGTAACGGCTGCACGGGCCGGTGGCGAGCGCCGGGTTCAAGGGGAGGCAGAGCGACCTAGCGGCATCGCGCGCACCCGGCCTGCGGCGCTCCGCACGCACCCCGCCACGCTCGCGAACAGCCGGCCGGCGGCGGCGTGCGCGGCTTCTGCCCGCAAGCGGTGCGCCCGGGCGATGCAAGCGTCGATTTCGGCCTGGCTGGGCTGGCGGATGACCGTGGCGATCCGATCGTCCATCATCACACGTCTCCTTCCGGCGTGGTTTGCGCCGTGGGTGACGGCGCCGTGCTGCAATGCACAATGTTGGATCGGCGCCGGATGCGAGAAGCCGCCGCGGGCGCAAAGGGGCCTTGTCCGCGGTGCAAGGGGGCGCCCTCCGGCCAGTTTTGACGCACATCAATGCCGGTGCCGGAACGCGAGGTAGTGTGCCGGTGTTGTCCGAATGCCACCGCACGCCGCTTCACGAGACGGAGACGGCCATGACCTTCGTGCTGACCAGCGCGGCCTTCGGCCAGGGCGAGCGCATCCCGAAGCTCTACACCTGCGAGGGCGACGACACCTCGCCGCCCTTCCAGTGGCAGGGCGCGCCCGAGGGGACCCGCAGCTTCCTGCTGGTCTGCGACGACCCGGACGCCCCCGGCGGCATCTTCCGGCACTGGGCCGCCTACGACATCCCGGCGGACTGGACCTGGCTGGAAGCGGGCCTGAACGGCGAAACGCTGACGCACGGCATCCGTCAGGCCATTAACGACTTCAACAAGCCGGGCTACGGCGGCCCCTGCCCGCCCGAAGGGCACGGCCCGCACAACTACCACTTCCGCCTGAGCGCGCTGAGCGAACCCACGCTACCCGTGGCGCCGGGCGCCACCTGTGTGGAGGTCCAGACGCTCGCCCGGCCCTACGTCATCGACTTCGTGGAACTCGTCGGCGTCTACGAGCGCTGAGGCGGCCGGCGCTGGAAACATTCATCTTACGGAACGGGTCAATTTTACGGCCAAGGTGTTGCCACCTTGACCGAATTGACCCTATCGATGCTTCCGCCTCTTTCCGGCCGGCGCTGGAATCATTTATCTTACGGGACGGGTCAATTTTACGGCCAAGGTGTTGCCACCTTGACCGAATTGACCCTATCGATGTTTCCAACGTTTTACAGGCGGCGCTGGAAGCACCTAACGGTGCTTCCAGTGGGGCTCCCGCTTCTCGTTGAAGGCGGCCATGCCCTCGGCGCGGTCCTCGAAGGCGAAGGTGGCGTGGAAGGAGCGGCGCTCGAAGCGCACGCCCTCGGCCAGCGTGGTTTCCTCGGCGCGGTTCACGGCCTCCTTGCACGCCATGACGGCGGGCAGCGACATCCCGGCGATCGTGCCGGCCGTCTCCAGCACGCGGTCCATCAGCTCGTCGGCCGCGACGACCTGGGCGACGAGCCCCGCGCGCTCGGCCTCCTCCGCCTTCATCGTGCGGCCGGTCAGGCACATCTCCATCGCCTTGGCCTTGCCGACCGCGCGCGTGAGGCGCTGCGTCCCGCCCATGCCGGGGATCGTGCCCAGCTTGATCTCGGGCTGGCCGAACTTGGCGTTGTCCGCCGCGATGATCAGGTCGCACATCATTGCCAGCTCGCAGCCGCCGCCGAGCGCGTGCCCCGCCACCGCGGCGATCGTGGGCGTGCGCAGGTGCGCGATGGCCTCCCAGTCGTCGGTGATGAAGTCCTCGTAATGGACCTGGGCGAAGTCCTTGGGCTGCATCTCCTTGATGTCGGCGCCGGCGGCGAACGCCTTCTGCGAGCCGGTGATGACGATGCAGCCGATGTCGGGGTCGTTGTCCATCGCGCGCGCGGCGCTGTCCAGATCGGCCATGAGCTGGCTGTTGAGCGCGTTCAGCGCATCCGGGCGGTCGAGCGTGATGATCCCCACGCGATCGCGCGTTTCCGTGCGGACGAGGCTGTCGGACATGACGTGGCTCCCTGTTGTGCCGGCGGGGATCGACCCCGCGCCTCCCGCCGGTTTACGCGCGCGTCAAGACCGCTGCAAGCCGGGTTTCCGTGTGGGTCAGCCACCGAACAGAACCGCGTACATGATGCGCCCGGGCACGAAGGTGAAGATGCCGGCGATCACCAGCGCACCCACGAAGAGCGACACCATGGCGCGCTTGTGCCGGTCGACACGGTGGCGATGCGCCGCCAGGACCGCCAGCGGCAGGGTCGCCAGGGTCAGGATCGACAGCAGGTGAATGGGGCTCCACCGCCCAACCACGCGGAGTTCGTGGATCCAGAAGGAGCTGCCCGCGACCACGAGCATCGCGATCACCCAGCCCCAGCCGAGCACACGGTGCGGCACCGTCCCCTTCGGCCCGGCGAGCTGCACCAGCCCGGCCACAAAGGCCAGGATGGCGGCAAACGCGTGGACCTGGATCGCCGGGCTTGCGCTCAGCAACGGGGTCAGGCTCATGCGATCCTCCTGGTTTCGAGGGCATTTCACCGTAATACTGCCGAGTTGATGAAATCGTCGACCCCAACCCCCTCTGTAATCTCCCCCTTCCCCTTGTAGGGGAAGGGGGAGATGGGTTTGGGGCGATAGCCCGAAACCCAGAGGGGGATGGGGCTATG